>JBDLWH010000052.1:0-5034 GCA_039804325.1 Verrucomicrobiota bacterium | reverse complement strand
AGGCCGCTGGTCTGATTGCAGGTGCCGGAAGCCAGTGTGTAGGTGGGGGCGATGGTTGCGAGCACGGTATTCTTGGGCACCACGAGCTGGATGGTCAGGGTGGTATTGTTGATGACTCCGGGGTAGCCGGGAATCCCGAAGCTGGTGAACAATGCCGTCGAGGAGAGAGTCAGCACGCCGGTTCCCTCGGTGAAGGTCCATGTTTTTGCTCCGCTCACGAGCGTCCACACATCGGCGGATTCGGTAAATCCAGTCAACTTGAACGATGTGCCGAATGATTTGTTGGCGACATTGACTAATGTCCAAGACCCGACGGCATTGGTGACCGCAGCAGTGTTGATGGTGAACGCGCCATCAAAGATGGCGGTGCCAGGACCGGTGATTTTGTTGCTGGCCGTATTATTGACCGCAAAGGTCATCCCGGCAGCAGGGATCGTATCGACAGGGTCAGTCAGCACCAACGTGCTTCCGGTGTTTACGGTGGTGTCACCGGTGTAGGTGTTTGCACCGGTCATGGTAACCGTGCTCAGGCCATCCACCGTCACGGCACCCGCTCCGGAAATCACGCCGCCGAGGGTCTGGGCGACCGAGCTGCGATAGTTCAAGACGGTTTTGGTACCGAGGGAGATGTTACCTGGGTAGTTGCCAGCACCGAGGCTGCCCGTTCCCCGGACATCCTCAGTGGCCAGACCGTTGGCCGGATTTGGACCTGTGTACAAGCCGCCCACCGTCAGGGTGGATACACTGTTCTGGGCGGAATTGGCGTTCACCGTTGTAATCGGACCGGTGAAGGTGCTGGTTCCGACGAGGCTGAGATGTGCCGAATTTGCCGTGTTGAACGACACGCTGAGCGAAGTCGGACTGGCGTCGGAGGAATCGGCGATGCCGCCGGTGAAGACCAAGCTCTCGCGGTCACCGTTGCCTAGGCTGCCCATGAACAAGGCGAGGGTCTTAGCACCGGTGCCGCTGGCGGTCACACTGCCGAAGGTGAAGCGGGTGTCGTTGTCGTTGACTCTGAGCGACACGGTTCCCGGGCCGGTGCCTGCGAGATTGAGCGGACGATCCGTCTCCTGGTTGATCCGAGGTTCGGTGCCTAGCGTCTGGAGAGTGGTACCGTTGTGGAGGTCGATGGTCGCGTCCGCGCCCACTGGAGCACCCAAGGGGCCATTCACGCCGGCTTTGGTGAAGGCGACCGCAGCGCGAGTTAAGTCCAAAGTGCCAGCGTTGACGGTCGTTTTGCCGGTGAAGCTATTCACGCCTAGTAGGGTGAGCTGGCCATTGCCAGACTTCGTGAGTGATCCGGTGCCGGAGACGATGCCGCCTGTAAGAGTGTAATTGCTACCCGTCACATTGAACAAGGTGCTGGCTGGGGAGACCGTGCCGACCACCGTGATGGTGCCACCGGCAGTATTGTTGAAGACCACATCGTTGCCATTCATGAAGGGGACGCCTGCGGTGGTGCCGTTGTTCCAATTATTGGAAGTCAGGTCCCAGTTGCCGTTGCCGCCCGCTGTGATCCACGTGTCTGTGACTGCCGACGCGCTGGTGACCGCGAAGGCCGCTCCCGCAGCCATGGCTGTGAGGAGGTGATGTTTTATTGGTTTCATATAGTTTGATAGTTTGGGTACCCGAGTGCTGCTTTACCGTGGTCTGAACCGATGTCTTCTGCTTATCGGCCCAAATCCATGGGTTGGCTGGCTGCGGGAAAGTAGCGAGGGAGTCCGCTTTGCCAAGGAGTTTTCTCGAAGAATCGATTTTGACGCGCGCCCGCGCTGGTGGCCACCGTGATGGCTCGTTGCTTGATGTTAGCAGAGGTCGGTTAGTGACTTTTGACACTCGTCGAGTGAGGAGAAAACTTGCGCGGCGGCGGCGAAATTTAAGCCCTCTGTCACCCGGTTGGGCACCGCCCAAGCCGTCATGCCCGCCGCGCGCGCTGCATTGAGCCCATTGAGCGAGTCTTCGATCACCAGGCAGGCCGTGGGTGCCACGGCGAGGCGCCGCGCCGCTTCTAAAAATAAGTCCGGTGCCGGCTTGATGCGCGGGGCGTCGCCGCGGCAGACCACGGTGGCAAAATACCTAGTCAGTCCGAGTTTTTCTAACCATGAGTCCACCCACCGGTGTGACGAACTCGATACCACGGCGCACGGCACGCCAGCAGCGGAGAGTTTTTCTAACGACGATACGACGCCGCGCATCGGACCGGCCCCGGTGAGGTCGCGCAGGATTTCGTGTTGGCGGCGCTCGTCCAAGTCATGCCAATCGAAGCTCAGGCCGGTGAGTTCTTCGAGGTGGGATTTGGCCGACCAGGTAGTGAAATCCGATCCGATGCAGCGGGTGTAGATGGCCAGCGGTAGGGGATGGTGGTGGGCATCGAAGAGGCGTTGCCACGATTGATAGATCGCCCATTCCGTGTCCACCAGCACGCCGTCGAAATCAAACAAGACCGCGCCGAGCGCCATGCCGGAGTGGGGGAGGGCGGAGTGAGCCCGCGATAAAGGGACAGACAAATGATCCCACGATAAAGGGACAGACAAATGATCCCGCGATAAAGGGACAGACAAATGATCCAAAATGGTAGAATGGTAGGGGATTCGAAGTTTGCCTTAGAGGCGGCTCATGAGGAGGGTGGGCTGAGCATCACGGATTGCCCGTTGAGGCTGAGCATGCGCGCCTCAATCGTGCGGTTTTGCAGGTCCGTCCAGGACCGCATTTCCGCCGCTTGGACGATGCCAGTGAGAATCCATAAGAAAAGAAGATGGCGCATGGTCAACGATTGGGATGGCCATCGGCTTAGCCGTCCGCCCCGACAGAGTCGAGCGAAAGGTTGCGGTGCTAGAAGTGGCGGTGGCGCGCGAAAGGCTTGGAACGCCCCTGAACATCGGCCACGATCTGCGCTGCCCCCCATGACGTCACCCCAAAGCAATCCCCATGAATGAGTTGATAGATTCTACCAAGAGGCTCACAGAAAAACTGCGTGATTTGCCGTTTTCGCCGCCAGTGGCGTGTGTTTACCATCCGTTAGAGTATGCGTGGGCTGGCCATCAGCGGTATTTGGAAAGGTTCGGAGCAGGGAAAAAGCGCGTGGTTTTTCTGGGGATGAATCCGGGGCCATTTGGCATGGCGCAAACGGGAGTTCCGTTTGGAGAAGTGGCGGCGGTGCGCGATTGGTTGGGGATCGACGAACCGGTGGGTAAGCCGGAGCATGAGCACGCCAAGCGACCCGTGGATGGGTATGACTGCAAGCGATCCGAAGTGAGCGGCCGCCGGTTGTGGGCGCTCTTTGCCGAGCGCTTCGGCACGGCTGCGGCGTTTTTTCAGGACCATTTTGTGCTCAATTATTGTCCGCTGGTCTGGATGAGCGCCACCGGTGCCAACCTCACTCCAGATCATTTGCCAACCGCCGAAATGGCACCCGTCGAGCTCGCTTGTCTCGAACACCTCGCGGAAGTTATTTCATTGTTAGAACCTGCTTATCTGATCGGCCTGGGCGTGTTTGCCGAGGACCGGCTGCGTCGTGCCGCCCAAGCCAGCGGCAGCAGCGCCCGCATTGGGCGGATCTTGCATCCCTCGCCAGCCTCGCCCGCTGCCAACCGTGGCTGGGCGCAAACCGCAACCCGCCAACTCGTCGCCCTAGGCGTCTGGTAGCGTGCGTTTCGACGCCACGCGTGATGAGATTTCTTGTGACGCACGTTTTGATGCAGCGCATGACGTCGTTGAATCAGGGGGCGATTGGCATGAGGCAAGCGTGGGGGGATGATGTGTGCCCAGATCTTCCGTTGACAGCAAACCGGCAAACCCGTTGGATGCATGACGAATCCCGGCCATTGCCAGCGATTCCTTCCTCCTCATTCTCATGGCCGCACCTGTGCCAGATCAACCAAACGAGACTGCCCCATGGGACGCCAAGCGCGCACCATCCAGCCGTCATCTGCTGCGCCGCTCGCTGTCATGGCTCGGCGTGCTGGGATTGGTCGCCCTCATTGGTTGGGGGTTGTGGCCCAAGCCCATCCTGATCGAAACGGGCGTCGTCACTCGCTCGCCACTGACGGTGCGGGTTTCCGAAGAGGGGAAAACGCGTGTGCGCAACCGTTATGTCGTGGCGGCCCCGGTGGCTGGCACGATGCGCCGCGTGCCGCTCAAGCCCGGCGACCCGGTGGAAGCCGGTGTCACCGTGCTTACCACCATCGAGCCGGGGGACTCGCCGTTGTTAGATCCGCGAGCGCGCACCCAAGCCCAGGCGGTCGTGGCGATGCATGAGGCGTCGCGCCGCAAGGCCATTGCCTCGTTAGAAGCTGTGAAAACCGCCTTAAAAATGAGCGAGTCCGACCGAGATCGCATGCGAGCGGTGAGGCAGGTTGGGAGTTTTTCGGGGTCTGAGCGCGAGCGGATGGAATCCGAGGCGTTGATCAAGGCGGCAGAGGTTCGGGCGATGGAGTTTGCGTTGCAAGTGATGGATTACGAGCTTGTCCAGGCGCGAGCGGTGTTAGAGCGACCGGATGGGGTGCCGTCCAACAACCGTGTTGAGGTGAAATCCCCCGTGTCCGGGCGCGTGCTCAAGGTCATGCAGGAGAGCGAAACCATGGTGGCTCCCGGCGCGGCAATCCTAGAAATCGGAGATCCCACGGATATCGAGATCGAAGCGGAAATGCTCTCGCGCGATGCCGTGGCCATCAAGCCGGGCGATGATGTGGCCATCGAGCAATGGGGCGGGGATGCGCCGCTCAAGGCACGTGTGCGACGCGTGGAACCTGCGGCCTTCACCAAGATTTCGGCGTTGGGCGTGGAAGAACAACGCGTCATGGTGCTCAGCGATTTGGTGGGCGCGCCCGATACGTTCAAAACCCTGGGAGACCGGTATCGAGTGGAAGTCCGGGTGGCCGTCTGGCATTGCCCAGACGTGTTGGTTGTCCCGTCTGGGGCATTGTTTCGCGAAGGCAACAAGTGGAAAACCTTTGTCTTCCAGAACAACGAGGCGCGCCTCACCCCTGTGGAAGCCGGGCATTCCGACGGCCATCTCACCGAAGTGATCTCAGG
>JBDLWH010000051.1:0-4320 GCA_039804325.1 Verrucomicrobiota bacterium | reverse complement strand
CATCAATGAGAATTACGTGCCGATCTTGGTGGATGGGGATGCGGCCCGTGAGATCGGGTTGTTGACGGCCGATTTGTGTGCGGAAATCAAGCGACCGCTTCAGATGCCGGTATTTTTATGGATGACCTATGAGGGCAATCCGGTGGCATGGATTCCGGTGGCCTCATCCGATCCCGCCAGTGTGCTGGGCTTGTTCAATCAATCGCACACGATGGTCACCCAAATGTGGAACGATTCTCCGGATTACGTGCTCAAAAATAGCGCGATGGACAATGAGGCGCGGCGCAAGCGCCTTGAGCAGCGCAAAGTTTCTAAAGTCATGAGTGAGCAACCTGCCGTGGACGCGCTGCGCAGTCTTCGGCATCTCGCGGCATTGTATGACCCGTATTCGCGCAGCTTCGATGAAGCCGGCGGCTTGTTCCCAAGCGGCGCCCTCGACTTGTTGGCCACCGCGGCGGTTCATCCGGGGCTTCCCCCCGACGTGCGCGCCCGAACGCTCGAAACCACGCGCGAGTTGCTCGTGGATTTGCTTCCAAGCGCGATGTTTGATCCGCTGGACGGTGGCGTATTTTCGTCGCGCCGGGGCCAGTCGTGGTCACTGCCATCGTTCACCCGCGATTGTCCGGGACAGGCGCGCGCGGCAGTTGCCTTGCTGCATGCGTATCGAGCGACGGGTGATGCCCAAGCGTTGGAAAAAGCGCTTGGCCTCATCGCGTTTGCCGAGAAAGCCTACGTGACGGAGGAGGGCTTATTTGCCGTGGGGTTGACGCCAGCGACCAAGCCGGAACAATGGATGTGGAGTGTCGAGGATATCGAAAAAGCCCTCAAACCTGAAGACGCGGCATGGTGGATTAAGGCGACGGGCATGAAAGGATTGGGAAATTTGCCATCCGAGATTGATCCACAACGGAAGTTTTTCCGCGCCAACACCGTGGGTCTCGCCCAATCGCCCGCCGCCATCGCCGCCGGACTGTCCCTCACCCCCGAGGCCTTCGCCCCGCGCTTCCAGGCCGTCAAAGCCCAGTTGCTCGCGGCGCGCGACGCCCGCATCGGCAAGACGTCGCATGACGAAGCCTCCCACGCGGTTGCCACTTTCCGTATGGTGTCCGCTTATGCTTCGGCATTTGGGGTCACCGGCGACGAAGGCACCCGAAACAAGGCCGTGGCCCTGCTCAAACGCGCGCGCCAAGCGTTCAGCGTGGAGCCTCGCCTGCGCCTCTTTTCCAAGGATGCGCCTGATTCGCTGGGCACCGGCCGCGCGTTTCTCTACGCCTTGGCCCTGCAAGCCGTGATCGACGTGGCCTCAATCACCACCGACGAACAATGGCTCATCTGGTCCGAAGACCTCGCCACTGCCGCAGCCGAGTATTTCACCGGCCAATCGTTTCTCAGAGAATGCCCGGACGAAGCAAAACTCATCGACTTGCCCGTCACCGATCTGGTCATGCTTTTCGACGATTCTACCGCAGGCCTGGTTTCCTCCGCAGAATGTCGCCTCGCCGAAATCGGGCGCCCCTTGGTCACGAGCTTCAGCGAACTCGCCACTCCACTGCCGGTTTATGCGGTGGACCGCCCGGTCCTTCACACCGACTTGTTGCTGGCCACCCTCGCCCGCCATTTCAAGGTGACCATCGTGCTCGGGGCGGATCTGCCACCGGCCATGAAGCTGGCCGCCGAACGCCTTCCGATGCGCGTGATGCCGCGGCGTCCGGCCCGGCCCGGCGACGAGGTGCCTGTCGGGTCGATCAAGGTGTTGCTCTCAGAGGGGCGAAGCCGCATCGTCTCCACCCCTGATGCCTTGCGAGAAGCAGTCTTGCCCTGACGCGTCGAATGAGGAATTTTCCTCCCAGGTGACGCACTCACCAGTTCTTTCCCTTTATCCTTATGAAAGCCCATCCGATTACCGCCGCTTTTTGCCTGCTCACCCTGACGTTTCCCGCCTGCGCCGACACCTTTATCATGAAGGACGGCTCAAAGGTGGAGGGCGCGTTGCTGCGTGAGGACGCCACCACCTACGTCTTGGAAGTGCGCGTCACTAAGAGCATCAAAGACGAGCGGACTCTCAGCAAGGCCGACGTCAAGAGCATCGAGCGCGAAACTCCTCGCAAAAATGACTTCGAGCCGATCCGCAAACTCATCCCCACTCCCGATGTGCTCACCGCCGCAGAATATGCACCCAAAGTGGCCCTCGTGGAGAAGTATCTCGCTGAGCATCGGATGATGGCCACCACGAAGGACGCTCAGGCCGTCCTCGACACCCTCAAGGCGGAAGCCAGCGAGATTTCCGCTGGCGGCATCAAACTGCAAGGCGTCATTGTCTCATCAGCAACTCGTAAGACCAATGCTTACGAAATCGACGCCCGTATTCAAGAGGCGAAAATCCGCCAACTCGTCAAGGACATGAAGAATCTTCAGGCGTTGCGAGCGTTCTCGGAATGTGGTCGAGATTTTTCTAACACGAGCGCTTACAACGATCTGATTCCCATGATGCAGCAGGTGATGACGGCCCACTTGGCCGAGGTTTCCCACTCGCTGGCGACCTTGACTGCCCGGGCCAAAGAGCGCAGAGCGGGCCTGGAGCGCATGTCCGCGGCCGATCGCCGTAACACCGAAACCGCTATCCGCGAAGAAGCCGCCGAACTCAACGCGCAATTCCAAACGCAAATGGACGCCAAGATCGACTGGGTCACGCCGCATCCATTTTGCAGGGCGTCGTTAGAAGCCACGGTCGCTTTCGGCAATCAGGAACTCGCACGGTTGTCCGCAAGCAAACAAGCGCGGGCCGTGGATGGCGGGAAAGCCTTTCGCGATGCGATGACCCTGATTCAGAATCAGGGCGATGCCGCCCAAATCAAGGCGGCCATTGCCACGGCTAAGACCGCCATGGTGCCAGCGCGTTACCTCGCCATGCTCACCCCGCCGCCCACTGGCGAAACCAAACGTTGATCGAATCCCCAATTTCTATGTCCACTCCACGCACTGCTAGTCGATCCCGCAAGACGGCGGAAACCTCTATCGAACTCTCGCTCAATATCGACGGATCGGGGGTTTCCTCGATCGATACGGGTATCGCCTTTTTTGATCACATGCTCACGTTGTTTGCCAAACATGGGTTGTTTGACCTCCAGGTCAAAGCCGTCGGCGACCTGAGCGTGGATTTCCACCACACCATTGAGGACACCGGCATCGTCCTGGGCGATTGCCTGCGCGAGGCGCTTGCCACCAAGCAGGGGATACGGCGCTACGGGTGCGCCTATCTGCCGATGGATGAAACGCTGGCCCGCGTCGTGGTGGACCTCAGCAACCGTCCGCATCTCGAATTCCGCGCCCCTGTCGCCACTCCCTCCGCGCCTAACATGCCGTTTTCTCTCGTCGAGGAGTTCTGTCGCGCCGTGGCCTCCAACCTGCGCGCCAATATCCACGTCGAGCTGCTTTACGGCCGCGACGGCCACCACATCGCCGAAGCCATCTTCAAAGGTCTCGCTCGCGCCCTGCGCGACGCCTGTGAACGCGACCCGCGCGTGCTCGGCATCCCCAGTACCAAGGACGCACTGTGAACGTCACCCTCATCGATTACGGGGCGGGCAATCTGCGCAGCGTCGCCAACGCCATGAGCGAACTCGGCGTGCAACCCCACATCGCCGCCTCCCCCGACGCGCTGGCTGATGCCACTCACCTCATCTTGCCTGGCGTCGGCTCCTTCGGCGATTGCATGGACCAGTTGACCGCGCGCGGGCTCCTCGCCCCCATTCACCAGTGGCTCGCGTCTGGTAAGCCGTATTTGGGGATCTGTCTGGGCTATCAGATCTTGTTTGATGACAGCGAGGAAAGTCCTGGCGTCGCGGGCCTCGGCGTGGTGCCCGGCACGGTGCGCCGGTTTCAACAACCGCCCGGCCTAAAAATCCCACACATGGGGTGGAACTCGGTGGTGCCACGGCTGGCCGATGTCGGTCAATGGGCCGGCTTGGGTGAGCAACCGTATTTTTACTATGTGCATTCCTATTTCCCCGTGCCCGACGACCCGTCGGTCATTGCCGCTCATACCACCTATGGGGCCGATACCTTTGCCGCTGCCATCGAACTTCCAAACCTTTTCGCCTGTCAGTTTCACCCAGAAAAAAGCCAGGATGCCGGACTCCGGTTGATCCAGAATTTCCTTCAAAAACCGTAGGGTCGGCCACCGCGCCGCGCGCTTCCCCGATCATATCAGCGCATCGGCAACCCGCACCAACGACGCCTCGCCGGGTGGGAGCTCATCGAGCCGCTCGGCGATGCTTGATGACTGGCCTGGCAGAACGAGATCTGATCGGATGTCGGCGA
>JBDLWH010000050.1:0-5228 GCA_039804325.1 Verrucomicrobiota bacterium | reverse complement strand
CGATCCATTATCCTGCAAATCATGCTTGCCAAGCCGGGCTAGCCCCTCCCTAGTTGTCGGCATGCCTAACCGCCTTTTCTCGCGTTTTTTGCTGTGTTCAGCCCTCACTTTATCCCTCCATGCGGCGGTCTCACTGCCAACTGAAAATGCCGCCGCGCTGCCTGCTGCCGTCGATGGTCCCGCCAAATCTGCGATGGAAGCGTTTCAAGCCGGTCGCCACGGCAAGGCGGTGGATCTCGCAAAACCGTTAGCCGTACAAGGCAATACCCAGGCACTCTATCTGCTAGGTTTCGCTTATGAGTCCGGCCAAGGCGTCGAGGCCTCCAAAGAAAAGGCCCTTGAGTACTACGGCAAAGCCGCTAGCGCCAAACACAAGGAAGCGGTTTACCGGCTCGCGTCGATGTTGCTCGCATCCGACAAACCCGAAGAGCGCAATCACGCGCGACAAGTGCTTGAAACGGCCGCCAAGGACGACCCTGAGGGAGCGGCCCGGATGTTAGGAGTGGCTTACCTGCGCGGCCTGTTAAGCGCGACGCCCGATCCGGAGAAGGCCGAGTTTTGGTGGAAACGCTCCGCAGAGGCTGGAGACATTCAGTCGCTGCTGCTTATCGCCCAATTGCATGAAGGCCAATTCGGGTTTCCCGAATTAAAAGATGCCAAGAAATCGCTGGCCAACTACGCCAAGGCGGCAGGCTTGGGCAATGCCGGGGCGATGGCCGATCTGGGTTCACGCCTGCTCAGCGGAGATGAGAAAACGCGCGACGAAGCGAAAGGTCGGGAATGGCTCAAAAAGGCCATCGCCGCCAAAGAATATACCGCCTACCTCGCGTTGGGGCTTTACGAGGAGAACGTGAAGAAGGATTTGAAAGCGGCTCTATCCGAATATGAGCGCGGCAAGGATGCCGGGCAAATGGACTGCTTGCTGCGCACGGCGGATTTCTACCTCGAAGGCAAAGGCGTGAGCAAAGACGCGGATCGCGGCAACTCGCTGCTGCGCAAAGCCGCTCAAGCCGGCAACCCGGTCGCCAATCTCCGCGTCGCCGCCCAATACCTCGCCACCGAAAAACCGACCACCGCCGACTTGTTCGCTGCCTACGCTCACTTGCTCGTGGCTGCTAACGGTCGCCTCGCCGATGCTCAAAATGCACTCGGGCGACTGTTCCTCTCAGGCAAACTTGGAAGTTCGGATTACCCGGCTGGCATCGCGTGGCTCAACCTAGCCGATCAGGGCGGCAGCGTTGATGCCCAGTTTCTGCTCGGCTCGCTGCACGAAAGCGGAAACGGCCCTATGCCCAAAAACCCGACCAATGCCATCGCGTTTTATGCGCGGGCGGCCAGCCAAGGTCACGGCCCGGCCACTCTCGCCCTAGCGCGCTTGGCGCATGAGGGGATAGGCACCAAGGCCGACCCGGTCAAAGCGTGGGCGTTAGCCACTTTGGCCGTTGAACGCGGCGAGAAAAATGCCGATTCGCTAGTCAAAGAAATCGCCGGAAAACTCAGTGAAACCGAACGCACCGACGCGCTGGCTGAACTCGAAACGCTCAAAGTCGGGAAATCCGCCAAGAAAGAGAGCCCGAAACCACCGGCATCCCAGAACGCGAAAGCACCAAAAGCCGCCAAATAACCGGCTGGGGACAACCATTCTGCCAATTATTCGTTAGTCTATTATCGTGCATATCCTTGTCACCGCCGGCCCCACGCGTGAACCGATTGATCCGGTGAGGTTTCTTACGAACCGCTCATCGGGGAAAATGGGTTATGAATTGGCCTCGGCGTTGGCTCGTAAGGGACACACGGTGTTGTTAGTTTCTGGGCCCACGACTCTCGATGTTCCGGATCATCTGGATTTCCTGCCAGTGGAAACCGCCGCCGAGATGTATGAGGCGGTTGAGCGTCACCTCGGGCGCATGGACATAGCGGTGTTTGTCGCGGCCGTAGCCGATTACACTCCGGCCACCGTCCCCACACAGAAAATCAAGAAATCCGGTGGCTCGTTCATGTTAGAACTGGTTAGCACCCGTGACATCCTGGGATCGGCGCGCTACCCGCTAGGGTTTACCGGCACGTTAGTAGGCTTTGCCGCAGAAACGGAATGTCTTGAAGCACACGCCCGCGAAAAGCTCACCGGCAAGCACTGCGATCTGGTTATTGCCAATGATGTTTCAAAATCGGGTCGTGGGTTTGATTCAGATGATAACGAGGTGATGCTGGTCTATCCGGATCACAGCACCGCCTTGCCGCCAGCCACGAAACACGAACTCGCCCATCAACTTGCCGATGCCATTTTCGAGCTTCATGCGATGAGGGTGGCGCGCGTCGGTGATGCCTCCTCGTCATGATAAGTCACCTCGATGGCGCTCTCTTTCCGCAATACTCAATCTCCCATCCTACTCACTGCACCCATGACTGATCTCGCTCTCGCCACGCAAGCCGCTCTCGCCGCTGGACAACTCCTGCGCCAAAATTTCGGCGGCAACGCCACCGTCGATGAAGCGACCCATCACGACATCAAACTGGCCCTCGACAAGGAATCCCAAGAACTCATCACAGGAATTTTGTTAGGCGCTCACCCCGGCGACGCGCTCTACGGCGAAGAAGGGCTCGCCGGCAATCAGGCGTCCGAACGTCAGTGGATCGTCGATCCCATCGATGGCACCGTAAATTTTTTCTATGGCATCCCCCATTTTTGCGTATCCATCGCACTGCGGGTCGCTGGAGAAATCGTGGTGGGCGTCATTCATGATCCTATGGTCGGTGAAACTTGGACCGTCGAAAAAGGTGGTCCCGCCATGCTCAACGGTCGCCCTATCCATGCGAGTCAACGCCACACCCTCGAGGAGTCGATTCTATTCGTTGGCTGCGGCAAGGATGAATCGGCATTGCGCACGGGTATGGAACGTTTCCAAAAAGCGTCGCTGCGTGCCCGCAAGATGCGCATGATGGGCTCCGCTGCCCTCGGCATGGCCTATATCGCCTGCGGCAGGCTCGACGCCTACATCGAATCGCGCATCTCACTCTGGGATATCGCTGCTGGCAAACTCCTGGTTGAAACGGCTGGGGGCAGCGTGGATCTCACGCCCGTGCCCAGCCATCCCGACGCCTGGTCCATCGTGGCGAGTAATGGAAAAATCCCATTAGCAGAAATTCTTTAAGCCCACTGACCATCGCACCCCATGACTGGCATTGGCTACGACGTTCATCGTTTCTCAGAATCCCGCCCGCTCGTTCTTGGTGGGGTCACCATTGCTCATACCCACGGGCTTGATGGGCATTCCGATGCGGACGTGCTTTGCCATGCTATCGCCGATGCTTTGTTAGGCGCGATGGGCCTGCCTGATATCGGCCACTATTTTCCGCCAGGGGACCCGGCCTGCAAGGGCATTTGTTCATTGAAGATTTTGGAAAAATGTCGGTATCTCGCCGATGAACACAGGTGCTCAATCGTCAACGTCGATGCCACCCTCGTCGCCGAAGCCCCGAAAATCCTCCCCCACCGCGACGCCATGCGCCTCAACATCGGTGCCGCCCTCGGCATCCCGCCTCAACGCGTCGGCATCAAGGCCACCACGAACGAGATGATGGGATTCATCGGCCGTCACGAAGGCATCGCCGCCATGGCCGTCGCCCAAGTGGATGGCGACGCTAGCCCGCTCTCACGAGATGTTGGCGTGCCTAGCCCTGTGGAAGCCGCACTCTAGCGGATCATGTCGCGGGTGACGCGATAGTTAGCGGCGCACCGCGGGCACTGGATGTGGATGACATCGGCACCTTCGAAGAGTTCATCCAACCGGGTTTTCCAACCACCCAAAATCGGTAGTATTTGCTCTAACGTACACCCGCAGTCGTAGCGAAAACTCCGGGTTTCAAGAAGTTTGGTTTCCTGGGAAGCGTCAAGCGTGGCCACTTGCGGCGCATCGAGTGCCTCAAACCACGAGAGATCACAATCCGGCTGCGCCACAACTAACGCAAAGTTTTCATCGCCTAACCGAAATGCGCGACCCGGGCGTTGTTCGGATTGGGCGTAGTATTGGGCTATCCAGGCGAGCGGGTCCTTGCCTAATACCTCTAAGCTAGAGCCACGCGGCTCCAGCAGATTGAGAGTGGTGGTTTGAGAGTAAAGGAAATTGCGGTCCGGTTCGCGCACGTCCTCGGTGAACACTCGCCCGGTGACGGAATGGGCGTCGGAGCCGCCCGTGACGAACAAATTGATGCGCGGGGCGCGCAGGTTGGCGGTCCAAGCGATCGTTTCCGCCCATGGTCGCGCCACGAGATGTAAGACGAGCATTGCGAGCGCATCTTTGAGCATTTGATCTAACTCCGCCGGATAACGGATACCATGTTGCATCAGGTGCAAATAGTAATCGGTGTAAAGCGGCGTAAATTGACCGCGTAACACCAGCGCATTGCGATGCCGCACAAATACCGATTCGATGACGGTGAATTCTTTCTGAGCTTCCATCTGCGGTGGGGGTGAAACCAGGCGGATCGCCTGTTAGCCGACACGGGCGCAACGCCTATGCTCCGGGCAGCTCGATGAACCCTTCGAGTTTGCGGATACGGGTGGGGTGGCGCATCTTGCGCAATGCCTTAGCCTCGATCTGTCTGATGCGCTCGCGGGTGACTTGGAACTGGCGTCCCACTTCCTCGAGGGTGCGGCTGTAGCCGTCTTTGAGGCCGAAGCGTTGTTCTAGCACTTCGCGCTCGCGCTCGGTTAGCGTATCTAGCACATCTTTGATCTTTTCCTTGAGCATCGAGAACCCCGCTTCCTCCATCGGATTGTCCGCAGACTTGTCTTCGATGAAGTCGCCAAACGAGGTGTCATCTGAATCACCGACAGGAGCTTGCAACGAAATCGGCTGTTGGGCCATTTTGAGCACGGCGCGCACACGCTCGACGGGCAAGTGGATTTCCTCGGCGATTTCTTCGGGTGACGGTTCGCGCCCGTATTCCTGAACAAGCTGCTTTTGGACGCGCATGAGCTTATTGATCGTCTCGATCATGTGAACCGGGATGCGGATCGTGCGCGCTTGGTCGGCAATCGAGCGCGTAATGGCTTGGCGAATCCACCAGGTGGCGTAGGTGGAGAATTTGAAACCACGGCGGTATTCAAACTTCTCAACAGCCTTCATGAGTCCGATATTGCCTTCTTGGATCAAGTCCAAGAATTGAAGACCACGGTTGGTGTATTTTTTGGCAATCGAAATCACCAAGCGCAAATTCGCTTCGAT
>JBDLWH010000049.1:0-3775 GCA_039804325.1 Verrucomicrobiota bacterium | reverse complement strand
CAGGACGTTTCTGTGAGCCGCTGGAAGGTCTGGCCACCCCTGGGTAGGTGACATTTTGCCAGCAAGTCGCCCTCGACTTCCCTGTCAATCGCTGATAGACGGCCGGCCGTGCATACGAAATGGCATCATCTGGTTTGCGACGTGCAGGAGTGCGGGGACTTGTTTCTGAAGCTGTACGAGGAGATCGCAGGAATCCTCGGGGTGAATCAAAAAACCGTGCGCCGGCACTGGGCGCTGGCCAAGGTTGGGCTTTACCGGGCCATCCGGCATGACGAATAATCGGTAGATGTCCGTTTTTCCGAGGTTTTAACGCATTGACTCATGGCATGAACCATCAGGCAGAGGAAATTTTCACGCAAGCGATGGAACTCGATCCCGGGGATCGCCAGCATTTCGTGGATGAGGCGTGCGGCGAAAACCAAGATCTGCGGCACTTGGTGGAACAATGGCTGGTGGATGCGGTGGGGGCTGATGCCTACTTCACAAAGGCGTTAGGAGAGGCTCCTTGGGTGGGATCATCCGGGAATCGCCTTATTGAAAAAGAGGGTGACTGGGTCGGACCCTACAAGTTACTCCAACAGATCGGCGAGGGCGGCTTCGGGGTCGTCTGGATGGCGGAACAAAGCAAGCCGATTTCCCGCCGGGTAGCCGTCAAGGTGATCAAAGCGGGCATGGACACCAAGGAGGTGCTGGCACGCTTCGATGCCGAACGGCAGGCCTTGGCACGGATGGATCATCGTCACATCGCACGGGTCATCGACGCCGGCGTCACTCTGACGGGACGCCCCTATTTCGCCATGGATTTGGTGAAAGGCATGCCGATCACCCGCTATTGCGATGAACAACAGCTCGATGCGAGCGAACGGTTGTTGCTTTTCGCCGACGTTTGCGCGGCCATCAATCATGCCCATCAGAAAGGGGTGATTCACCGCGACATCAAACCATCCAATGTCCTGGTCACTCTGGATGGCGACAAGCCGATGGTGAAGGTGATCGATTTCGGCATCGCCAAAGCCATCGAGGGAAAACTCACGGATGGCACGCTCTTCACGCGCCTCGAGCAATGGGTCGGGACGCCGGTTTACATGAGTCCGGAGCAGGCAGGCCTCGGTAGCCTCGACGTGGATACGCGTAGCGACATCTATGCCTTGGGCGTCTTG
Organism: Verrucomicrobiota bacterium; assembly: GCA_039804325.1. Taxonomy (GTDB): domain Bacteria; phylum Verrucomicrobiota; class Verrucomicrobiia; order Verrucomicrobiales; family Akkermansiaceae; genus Luteolibacter. Next base: position 2,615 of record JBDLWH010000049.1, on the reverse strand, counting down.
CTCTATGAGCTGCTGACCGGCGTGCCGCCATTCGACCAGGCCACTCTCATCAAAGCCGGGTACGAGGAAATGCGGCGCATCATCCGGGAAGTGGAGCCAATCCGCCCCTCCCAAAGACTGACATCCCTGCATGCCGAACAAGCCGCCCCGAGTGCCGCAGCCAGGCGGCTGTCCGGGGACTGGTTGCATCGACTCATTGCCGCCGATCTCGACTGGATCGTGATGAAGGCCATCGACAAGTCGCGGGACCGTCGTTACGACACCGCCGCTGCCCTGTCTGAGGATATTGCAAGGTTTCTTGCCGACGAACCGGTCACCGCAAAACCGCCGAGCGCCATCTATCTTTTCCGCAAATTTGCCAAACGGCATCGGGCAGGCTTTCTGGTAACCTGTGGTTTTGCCGTCGTTTTGGTGGCCACCGCCGTGTTCAGCACCTGGCTGGCATTGCGTGCGACCAAGGCTGAGGCATTGGCCGGTGAGCGGCTGGGCGAGGCCGTTGCTGAGCGTAATGCGAAGGATCGCGCTCTGCAGGAAGCGCAGGCAACCACCAGATTATTGACCCAAGCGGAGGAATTGGCGCGGCAACGGTTGGCGGAAGCTGTAACGGAGAGAAATGCCAAGGATCGCGCGCTTCAGGATGCCCAGGCGGTCAGCCGACTATTGACAGAAGTTTTCAAACGCCCAAACCCTGATGTGGATGGCAGAAAGGTGACGGTGGTCGAGGCGCTGGATGCTTCAACCGAAAAACTGGACGTCGAGCTGGCAGGCCAGCCTGAGCGCCGTGCCATGCTGTTGGAGGTTCTGGCTGGAACCTATGAGCGACTCGCCCTGGATGACAAATCCCTCGCGCTGCGGGAAAAGGTGCTCGAAATTCGTCGCCGAGCCCCTGGCGTCGATCAACCCGAATCACTGGGAGCCCACCGTCGACTCATCGAGAATCTGGAGCGGCTAGGACAATATGCCCGCGCCCGCGATCTGGCCGAAGAGGAAGTTACATTGAGCCGCCGCCACCGTGGTGCCAATCACGAGCAAACGCTGGCGGCCCTCAGAAGTCTGGCGAACGGGTATTTCCTGACCGGAAACCGCGTCAAGGCAATCGCCGCCCAGCAGGAGTTTCTCGAATGCACGCGCAGTGTCCACGGGGAACTGTCGCGGCCATTCGCCATCGCCCAATGGCAGCTCAACAAATACCAGCAGGCGGGTGCGGATAGTGGAAATGATCGTCCGTCGGACGGAATTCCGGGGGCACCGGCACCCGAGGCAACCGCCGGCACGGTGAAATCCGGCGTCAAAGTAGAATCGGGGCCATCGACGAACGCCAACCTTGGCATGGCGGAAAAAGAATTTTCGGCGAGTCGGAAAACCTACGGCAGCGCGCTCCTGAAAACCCTCGAGGCACAGTCACGGCTGGCTGAAATGCAATACCAACTCAAGTTGACCGACGAGGCGGTAAGGAATCAAACTGAGATCCTCGCCCTGGCGCAGAAGGAATACGGCCCGCTCAGCGAAACAACCCTGCGATTTCACAAGCGGCTGGCCATCATGTGCTATCATGCCAGCCAACCGAACGAGGCGATTCGTGTCCAGCAGCAACTCCTTGGGTTGTTGCGCGAGCGCGACGGGGACGGTGCGTCAGCGACGACCCACTGCGAGGACGAATTGCTCGAATTTTTGTTCCGCGCAGGCACGGGCGCGAATCCCGATTATCTGAATCTGCTGAATCAGGCATTCGAGCGTAGGAGCAAATCCCTCGGTCAAGAGAGCCTGTCCACCCTATCCCTTGAATCCGATCTGGTACTGCGACTTTTCGGCACTGGCGAGATCAACAAAGCGCTGGTTCATGCCGAGCATTCTGTTCCCCTGCTGCGCAAGGCATGTGGCAACAAAGATCGTCGGACACTCAATGCCATCAGTAATCTCGCAAGGTGCTATACCGCAGTCGGGATGAGTAAGGAAGCCATCAAACTGCTCCAAGAATGCTGCCCACAGATGCGCGACGACACGTTCGTTAATTTTCTGCTCGCTCAACTGCAGCTCTGGTATGGTCTGAGCGAGGATTACGCCACCACCCGCAGATGGATGCTCGACTTTGCAGTCGGGATTCGGGATCGCTTGACCTCACGGCCTGACATCCTCGAACGGGTCGTCTATATCGCCTGCCTCGCCCCACTCGAAAACGATGCCCAGGCCGTGGAGATCAACAAGACCCTTGCGCGTGCGGATGCGATCCGAATGGGGGCCGAGGCGCAGATGGACCTTGGCCACGGTGGGGACATGCGCAATCTCATCGCCGGGATGGTTCTCGTTCGCACCGGCCAGCCGGACAAGGCCATCCCCCACTTCGACAAGGTGCTAGAGTTGCTCAAAACCGCCCGTGAAGACTGGCGGGCCTGGGACCGATGTTCGGTGACTTACTACAAAGCGATGGCGCTGCATCAAATGGGACGGATGGTTGATGCCCGTGCGTTATTTGAGGCAACCGAAAAGAGCATGTCCCGATGGAAATCCGACGACCAGCCACTACAGGGTCATTGGACACCATCCGGCGAACGCATGACTCACTGGCTGGCATACAAGGAGGCGAAGACTCTCATCAAACACACAATGCCAGATGT
>JBDLWH010000048.1:0-4004 GCA_039804325.1 Verrucomicrobiota bacterium | reverse complement strand
TTTCGACGCCCTCGTCGAAAACTGCGTGGAATGGCCTGAAACGCCTGTCTTCGGCGAGGGCGCCAAAGACAACACGCGAGGCGCGTGTTCTCCCCATGGATACTTCGCCGCCTTTCCATCTGTCATTTAAAATCTGACAGAGCACTAGTGGTCTGTAAAGTCGAGTTTGCTGGATACAGCGCGGGTGGTTTTCGACGCCCTCGTCGAAAACTGCGTGGAATGGTCTGAAACATTCGTCTTCGGCGAGGGCGCCTAAGACAACACGCGAGGCGCGTGTGCTCCCCGTGGATGCTTCGCCGCCTTCCCATCCGGCTTCTTATTCCACCAAGAGGCCGAGGTCGATGAATTGGCCGTTGCCGCTCTCCTTGGAATGAACGGCGAGGGTGTTGCTGCCTTTTTTGAGCGCCTTGTTCATGGCTTCGGTAGCCATGATCATGTAATAGCCCTTGGGTCCGGTGACAGCGGCGATTTTTTCGCCATTGATGTAAACTTCCGTGTTGTCGTTGTGACGGATGACCAGCGCGCCGTTTTTCAAGGTTCCGCCGCCGTATTCAAAAGTTTTCCGGAAGTAGATATCGGGTGTTTTCCAGGGCGTATTCGGCTTATCCTTGTTGCCAAAAGGCGCAAGTCCGGTTTGCCAGGCCTTGTCATCGAATTTCTCCTTCATCCAGTCGTCCGCCGGTTTTTCGGTGGCAATTCAAGGGGACAGTCACTTTGCTATTGACCTTGCCGCATTTTTGTTTTAGGCTTCCCCCGCCATGAGACGCGCACGATGGATCATTCAGCCGAACCCCGAGTCCTCCAGACCGGTCATTTACCACTGCATCAGCCGGGTGGTGAACCGGGATTTTGTGTTCGGGACATTGGAAAAGGAACAGCTTAGGAAATTCATGCGGATGTATGAGGTGTTCTCGGGCAACCGGGTTTTGGCCTACTGCTTCATGTCCAACCACATCCACCTGCTGCTGGAAGTCATCCCGGCGGCACCGGAGGGGCTGACCGACGCGGAATTGCTCCGCCGGTTGCGGGCGATCCATTCCGAAGCTTGGGTGGCGGATGTGGCCGCGGAGCTTGCCGAGGCCCGCGAGGCAGTGGCCGCCGGGCGTTCGGACGAGTCCCAGGTGGAGGCGATCCACGCCCGTTTCACCTACCGGATGCACGATTTGAGCCAGTTCATGAAGAGTTTCATGCAGCGCTACACCCAATGGCACAACGGCCAGCACCAACGCAAAGGACGCCTGTGGGAAGACCGTTTCAAGAGCGTGATCGTGGAAAGCGGCATCGCGGCACGCACGATGGCCGCCTACATCGACCTCAACCCCGTGAGAGCTGGCATGGTCACCGATCCTGCCGAATACCGCTGGAGCAGCTACGGCGAGGCGGTGGGTGGAGGCAACAAGGGGAACGGAAAGAAAGCGCGGGAGGGCTTGGTGCGGGCTTGCATGGTTGGAAGCACGAAATCTGAAATTCGAAATTCTAAAGGAGAGGAAGACGATTACAGCGCGGATAGGTGGAAGGAGACATCGAGGATTTATCGTCGCGCGATGGGTCTGGCACTGGGGCGCAAGAGCGGTAAGGCGGAGGTGGACAAGGAGAAGATCAAGCCCGGCCTCAACACGGAGGAGGCACTCGCTGCCAAGGACAACGGCACGGTGTTGCCGGATATGGGGATGGCGGCGATGCTGCGACACCGTGTGAGATATTTTACTGACGGCGCGGTGATCGGGAGTCGGGAATTTGTGAATGCGGCGTTCGCCGGTGCCCGGGGGCGCTTCGGGCCGAAGCGCAAGGACGGAGCCCGAGCGTTGCGGGGCGGTGCCAGCGCAGCCAGAGGCGTGTTATGGAGCGTGCGTGACTTGCGGCTTGAGGTATGAGGGGCGGTGGCACCGCGATACCGCCCGGAGCACGCCCCGAAATCATGTCCTGCGGCAAGCCAGGCGGCCGGAACACGCCCCCGAGCCGCCGGACTCATCCCCTGGATGCCGAAAAACAGTCGCATTGCGCCCTCCCGTGAGGCATCCGGCGAGCGCTGCCAGTTTTTCCAGTAGGACGGGAGCAACTGTTGGAAGACCAATCTCGGTTTTGTGGTGGCTATCTGTTAAAGGGAATGTCCCCATATATTCCGATGGAGGAGCCTGTCGAATTGGTGTTGGTGGTGGACCAAGTGCCGATTCCGCTGCCATTGATGTGGGAAGATGCGATCCAGAGGTCGTAGTAAGAGTCCACCGTCAGGCCGGAGATCGTGAACGATCCCGAGTTGCCCACCGCATTGGAAAAGACACGGGCACTTCTGCTGAGCAGTTTGAGAGGAGCATTGATTCCCCAGTCATCGGCACCCTCGAGAACGCTGGCGGAGAATCCTACTGCGGTCGGAGCACCCACGGAATCGAGCAAGCCGCTAGCCGATAGTGCGGGCAACGCGGTCACCTGATTCCACGTCTGCGTGCCGGGAACCGTTGGACCTGCGGGGCCCTCGAGATCCACTTCGGGAACATTGGTTCCTAGGGAGACTCTGAAATTGATGATGCCGGTGCCAAGCACGGCAGTGACCGCGTAGTTTCTAACTGTGGCGCCATCGGTGATGGTGTAGGTCACCGGATTCGCGGCGGCAAAGGTCGGGGACGGGGGTGTGATGCCGTTGTTGGGCTGATTGACGGTTCCGGAAGCCACTGTGTAAGTGGGCGCGAGGGTCGCCAAGTTGGTGTCCAAGAGCCAGTCGCATTGGTGACAGCGGCAGTGTCGATGGTAAATGTGCCGTCCAAGGTGGCGGTGCCGGCACCGGTGATTTTGTTGGCGGCAGTATTGGTGAGCGCGAAGGTCATTCCGCCGGTGCTGGAAAGCGCCAAGGTGTTGCCGGTGGGCACGGTGGTGTTTCCGGTGTAGGTGTTGAGGCCGGTCAGGGTCACCGTGCTCAGGCCGTCCACTGTCACTGTGCCCGCTCCGGAAATCACGCCAGCGAGGGTCTGAGCGACCGAGCTGCGATAGTTCAAGACGGTTTTGGAATCGAGGGAAATTTTACCTGCGAGAGCCATGCGTCGGATTCACCCCGTTTCAATTTCTATTGCATTGAAAACTGCTTTGAAAATCACACCAGTTTGAGCGTGGCCATTCCGCTAAAATGGCGAGTTCGTTGGATTATGGTCGTTCCCGCCGTCTTTGGAGTAGAAAACGGGAGTTTTGCAGCGCAAAAAATCCCAAAAAATATCTTGCCAAAGCAGTTTTCGGACCTTAGAAAGGTCACGGCAACGGTTTGCATGTCGAAAAACCAGAAGCTTCGGCAGGCAAATTTCCCCTTGTGGTCTCAACCATAATCAAATCCATCTCATCCTAAAATTAATAATCCAATGAATGCCTCAAACGCAACTGTCGCGGCCATCGCCGCATTCTCACTCGGCGCAATCTCGGCCAATGCAGCTGTCATCGTCGGCACCAACTTCACCGGCCGGACCATTTCGGGCACGACCGCCACGATCACCGACTACACGCTCAATGGTGTGTCGAGTCCCGGAAACTGGACCGTGGTGGATGCTGGTAGCTTGTTCACAACAACCGGCGCAAACAGCGCAGTTGACCATTTTGCGGTGGCAGACAATCCGCCCACTTGGAGCGTGACCATTCCCTTGGCAGTGGGTGCCTCGGCAATCGATCTGGATGACGTGACCATCAATTTCGAGAGTTTCACCAACGCCGGCGTTTCCAAAGTGCCCACCAACAATGCCCCAGCGAACAATGTAACGGTCGAAATTCGCGATAGTTTGAATGCTTTGCTCGCCACGCAGAATCTCGGGCAGGTCGGCGGGAGCACGGCGGATTATTGGATTGGCACCTACACCAGCATGGGGGCTCTCACGCTGGCTGCCGGCCAGACTTATTCGCTGAAGATCACCACGGGAGGCGAAGTCGGCAACAACTTTAGTATCGACAGCTTTGCCATCAACGGCACCGTCGCCGTGCCCGAGCCTTCTGCCGCGCTGCTCGGTGGTTTGGGACTTTTGGCCCTCCTA
>JBDLWH010000047.1:0-3597 GCA_039804325.1 Verrucomicrobiota bacterium | reverse complement strand
TAGAATGGCGGCAGCTCCGGGTGATGGGCGGGCACGGTGGCCATTCCTTCAATTTCGATCAACCAGCCGGGGCGGCAGACAGGCGCGTCGAGAATGACCAATGGGGCATCACCGAGGCGTTCGCGCAAGGTCGGCAGGATGCGCGCGTGGTCGGTCGGATCGCGCAGATAGACGAGGAACACGAGCATGTCAGAGAGACCGGCCCCGGCGGCGGCTAACAAGCCATCGATATTGCTGAGCACGCGGACGAGTTGACGCACGACATCGCCCGGGTGGACGATATCCCCTTTCGGGTCGATGCTGGCGGTTCCAGAAATCCAGACTTGTGTGCGATCCTGATAGGAAATGGCCGTGGCGCGCTCAAAGGTCACGCCATAGTCATAGGTAGGCCCGAGATGGTCGAGCGATGCGAGGTGGTGGACTTGTTGCGGGCGCAAGCCGGCAATGGCATAAGCGTCCATGAAGACGCGGGTAGTGGGCAGCGTGTGAGCGGCGGCAATGCCGGTGCTGGCGATGAAATGGGTGTCGGCGGTGAGGCCGTGGGCGGCAAAAAACTCCCGGCGAGTTTCGCACATGTCGTGGTAGTCGAGATCGATGTTAGGTTGAAACAACCAGGTACGCACCACGGCGTCGGCCAGCGTGAGACCACGGCCATTGAGGTGCGCGACATAGTTCGTGAAAAGCGCGTGGGTTTGGTCGGTGGTTGACGCCTCATCGGAGGCGGCCAAATTTGTACTCCACAGGTGGTTGAGGTCACCACGGCGTAAGCTCAGGGTGGTGCCATCGTGGGATTTTTCGAGTGGGCCAACCGGGTCGATGATGTGGCATGCCCATAAGGCGAGTTTGGCGGTGGCGAGTGGGGATTGGCCGACATACGAGACGGCGCATGGGTCATGGGGATTGGCGCAACCTGCAAAACCGTGACTCGCGAGAATGGACGCTTGGTTGGCGATGTCGCTGCAAAAAAACCGCCGCCACACCGCGCTTTGAGCGTCGAGTCCGATGGAGGCGAGGGCCGCGCGGTAGGCATTTTCGACAAGGCCCAGGTGATCCTGGATGCTGCCTGCGGCGTCTGGGATCACCGTGAGGTGCGCCTCGACCACCCCGCTCGCGCCGCAAAAACGTGAGAGATGAATCATGGCACCCCCAGGCGCGTAAGGCAGCTTGCGGTGTTCAACGGTCATGGTGGAATCACCAACGGTTAGAGGTAAAGTGCGTGCAATCATCATTTGAGGGGCGCGGGGCCAAGGGTAAGAGGGATGGCCGGCAGCACGGTCGTCGTGGCCGCCGCACGGCGCCCTCGTGCCGGTTTCGATCCATCTTTGAGAGTCAGCAAGGGTTTGAGTGTCGCTCCGAGAATCAGGTTGTCGGCCATGCCAACCTTGAGCTTGGCCGCGTCGGCGCGGAGATGAACGATGATTGCGTTGGGTTCTCGAATCTCGGCATTGACCGTGAGCCCATCTGGTGCCTCCAGCGCCACCACGTCCATGCCCTGTTGCAGCAGCCATCTTGGCACCCGCAAGCACACTCGCGCTTCCCCGCCGAGTGGCACCACCACGGGGCCATCGCCGATGCGCACGGCCTGCGCCGCACGACCCTTGCTTGGCATCACGGCCGCCAAACACTCACGCGCCGGCACCAAATGCCTCCACAAAAATGCCTGCATCGTATCATCACATCCCTTGCCCACGCGCGTCACCGCCACCCCACCTATCTCGGCCGTGCCTGTGAAATGAAGCGCCATAACTCCAGGGGCGGCATCCGCCGGTGCCTGCAGGGTGAGGTGTTGGTGGTCATGCCCCGCACCCACCACCTCGCCCGCAACGCTCCACCCGGCGCATGCGGCTCCGAGTTGAATCTTCACCGGCCCGCAAAACCCATCGCGCCGCTCGACAAACACGGTGACCGGCATCGACTCGCCGGCCTTGATGTTGATGGCCGAGGGGGTCACTCGCAGCGCAAAATCTGCTTGCGCCGGCCCAATGTGCAGGCGGTATGCAAACGCCTCCCCGCCGTGGTGCTGGGCATCCTCAATCTCAATAAAAACGGGCCCTTTGGATGGCAACGTGAGATCCACCCGCGAGTCGGCGTGATGGGTCAGTAATCCGTCACCCAGCTGCAACATGCCCTGCTTGGCCATCCAATCGTCGTTCCACGCCAGCACCTTGCCCTGCGCGTCGAGCACACGGATCACGGAGTCTAGCGGAGACCCGAGACGACGCGCCCACACCTCAACACGCAAGGGCCCCCCGGTAAGCCCAGTGAGCCGAAACACGTCCTTATTGCCCGGTTGATGGATGCGCCCATTCACCACGCATGGCACGGGCACCTCTTGCGGCTTGGCCCGGTCGTCGTTGGGTTCGACATCCGCCACATCGGGACTCTCATCGACGGCGAAGGCGACGGGGTTGGACACCATGCCACGACGCGTCACGCGCAACTCGCGCAAGGACTCGCCGCCGGCCCGGGTGTCGAAAAGCACCTCAGATTGCGGGAGGTTCCACCCCGTGAGATGGGCGGCAGTGGTGGTGCCGAGAGCAGCGCCTAGCGGGAAACAGGCTGTGACATACGGTTGTTCCGAAACCTTGATCCGATACACAAAATCCTCCCGCCCTCGAAAGATCGAATCACGTATTTCAAGCGTGTAGTCGCCCGCCGCAGGCACATGAAACATCAGCACCGGATCTGGCCGAAACCGAAAATCATCCGCATAGGCGAGTTCCTTGCCCAGCCCATCACGCACCGAAAGCACCGGCTGGAACCACCCCGGCACGGCATCCGCCAAATACGGGATCAGCGAACGCGCTTGAACCTCAACGACTAACGAGAGCCCGCTGCGCGCATGAAACCGGAGGCGATCCACATCGCCGGGTAATACCTGCCCGTTGAACACCACCGGAACCTCGGCCACCGGCAACCCACCCCCCGACTTTCCTGACACATCGTTCGGTTCACGCTCACACACCTCGGGAAACTCACCCACCTCAAAGCGCAGCGGATTGGTGAGACCAGCGCCAGTGAGTAGGCGCAATTCCCGTGGGCCGGGTGCCGCCTCGGGTGCCACGGTGACATCCAGCGTCACCATTTCACCAAGTTGCACATTCATCTGCTTCCGGTTCACCTTGAGAAATATCTGGATCAAATGGTCAAGCTCTGCGGTGTCCGCATGCTCAAGGCGATCTAGCAACGGGTGCTCAGGCATCACCACGCGCGGCGCACCTGCCGCAGGCTTTTCGAGCGTGGGCACCGGGAGGCCGGCGAGCACCGCGCGCCGCGCGGCGATGCGACGTTGGATTTCCTCGCGCTCAGGTTTATCAAATTTGCGCAGCGCCCGGTAGATCTTGACCACGCGAGCGGTCACATCCGCGCCGGAAACCACCACCTGCGAGGTGGCGCGCAGGTTTTGCCCACCCACGAGCACTTCCACGCGCGTTGCCTTTTGCGCCCCGGCCGGAAAAACAAATCCCACGTGAGGCTCGCGCTTGTTCGTGACTGACTGCCCTGGCGTCTGCACGGCGAACCCACCGAGCGCTAAAATCATCCATGCCACTTGTTGTGCGAGTTTCATCGGAGAGTCAAATGAGTTCCTTCAAGCGT
>JBDLWH010000046.1:0-3247 GCA_039804325.1 Verrucomicrobiota bacterium | reverse complement strand
TGCTTGGCGAAAAAATCCCGCTTGATGTCGTGAATGCCCAAACCGGGGAGATTATCATCCCGGCTAACCGCAAGATCACCAAGACCCTGCTACGCAAATTGGCTTCGGTCCACCATCACATCGAGATCGATCCATCGCCCATCCGTAATAAGATCCTCGAAATCATCACGTCCTTCGAGGCTCGCTTCCTCGAACTCGACACCGAACGCGAACGCAAACTTGACACACTCGAAGCCGGTGAGGAAGTCGATCCGGGCGTCATCAAAGAAGTCAAAGTCTTCATCGCCGCCAAACGTAAACTCTCCGTCGGTGACAAAATGGCTGGACGCCACGGCAACAAGGGCGTCGTCGCTACCATCGTTCCTGAGGAAGATATGCCCTATCTATCCGACGGCACTCCTGTTGATATCTGCCTCAACCCACTCGGCGTCCCATCTCGTATGAACGTCGGTCAGGTTCTCGAAACCCACCTCGGCGTCGCCGCTAAAGCCCTCGGCTTCAAAGTGGCTACTCCCATCTTTGACGGTATCAAGGAGGAAGATATCTGGGACTTCATGAGCGAAGCCAAAAAAGTCGATGGCGTCACCATGGTCGGCGGCGGCGATACCGGCAAAGCTCGCCCTCGCCTCCCCGGCGAACCCGAAGGCCGCGGCTACACCTGGATCGGCGACGGCAAGGACGGCACCACCGGCGGTAAATCTACCCTCTACGACGGCCGCACTGGCGAAGCATTCCACAACCCGGTCGTTGTCGGTATGATCTATATCCTTAAACTCGGCCACTTGGTCGCCGATAAAATCCACGCCCGCGCCGTCGGACCGTATTCCCTCGTCACTCAACAACCGTTAGGTGGTAAGGCCCAATACGGCGGCCAACGCTTCGGAGAAATGGAAGTCTGGGCCCTCGAAGCCTACGGCGCCGCTTATACCCTCCAGGAAATGCTCACCGTCAAATCCGACGATGTCCAAGGCAGAACCCGAATCTACGAGGCTGTCGTCAAGGGCGATAATAACCTCGAAGCCGGCACCCCGGAATCCTTCAACGTGCTCATCAAGGAAATGCAATCCCTCGGCTTGGACGTCCGTCCCGGCCGTAAGGGCTCCACCCACGGCTCCGGCATGACCGGCGGTCTGGATGATTATTCCCTCGACGATCTTACTCTATAACTTCCGCGAACCCCTAACCTGACCCTAACTAGTTCTAACAACATGAGTGTCGATCACAACCTTCGCGAACTCTTCGGCGTGGATGAACGCCCCGAGGCATTTGACCAAGTCTCTATCACCGTAGCATCCCCGGAAATCATTCGTTCTTGGTCCAAGGGCGAGGTGAAAAACCCCGAAACCATCAACTACCGGACGTTCAAACCGGAAAAAGGCGGCCTCTTCTGTGAGCGCATCTTCGGACCCACGCGCGACTGGGAATGTGCATGCGGCAAATACAAACGCATCAAACACAAGGGCGTCGTCTGCGACCGCTGCGGCGTGGAAGTCACCCTGAGCCGCGTGCGCCGCGAACGCATGGGCCACATCGAACTGGCCGTCCCTGTATCCCATATCTGGTTCTACAAGTGCATGCCCTCGCGCATTGGCTTGGTGCTAGATATCAGCGCGCGTCACTTGGAACGCGTGATCTATTATGAGGATTTTGTCGTGACCGAGCCTGGTAACACCGCGTTAGAACGCGGCCAGCTTCTCACCGAGAAGGAACTCCGCGACGCCGAGGATACCTATGGCGACGGCTCGTTCCGCGCTCTGATGGGTGCGGAAGCCCTCCAGGAACTCCTCAAACAAGTTGATCTAGCGGAACTTACCGTGAAGTTGGAAGAGGAACTGGCGACCACCAAGTCCAAGCAGAACAAGAAGAAGCTCTCGAAGCGCCTTAAAATTTGTCAGGGCTTTGCAGCGTCGAAATCGCGTCCTGAGTGGATGATCCAAACGGTGCTGCCTGTTATTCCGCCGGACCTCCGCCCGTTGGTGCCCCTCGAAGGCGGCCGTTTTGCCACCTCCGACCTCAACGACCTCTATCGTCGCGTCATCAACCGTAACAACAGGCTTAAAAACCTGTTATTGCTCAAGACCCCTGAAGTTATCATCCGCAACGAAAAGCGCATGCTCCAGGAAGCTGTGGATGCGCTCTTCGATAACGGTCGCCACGGCCGCGCCGTCACCGGTGCCGGTAACCGCCCGCTCAAATCGCTTTCTGATATGCTTAAAGGCAAGGGCGGGCGATTCCGCCAGAACTTGCTAGGTAAGCGCGTCGATTACTCCGGTCGTTCGGTCATCGTGGTCGGTCCGGACCTCAAACTCGGCCAGTGCGGGTTGCCCAAGAAAATGGCGCTCACATTGTTTGAGCCGTTCATCATCCGCCGCCTCAAGGAACTCGGGTATTGCCACACCGTGCGCTCGGCCAAGAAAATGATCGACCGCAAGACCACCGAGGTCTGGGACATCCTTGCCGAAGTCACCAAAGGACACCCCATCCTCCTCAACCGCGCCCCCACGCTCCACCGCCTATCGATTCAAGCGTTCGAGCCAAAACTCATCGAGGGCGAAGCCATCCGCGTCCACCCGCTCGTCTGTACCGCTTACAACGCGGACTTCGACGGCGACCAAATGGCTGTTCACGTCCCGCTTTCTATCGAAGCTCAGATGGAGTGCCGCCAGTTGATGTTAGCCCCTAACAACATCTTCTCGCCCGCATCGGGTCGCCCAATCATGGTGCCCTCTCAGGACATCATTCTTGGTACCTACTATCTGACATGGGCACCCGTGCGCACGGCTAAGGATCGCGAGAAACAGGAACACCTGCCACTCTTTGAAAACTTCTCGGAAGTCGAGTTCGCGATGGCCTCGCGCAAAATCGATTACCATCAGTGGATCCGCATCCGTAACCCCGACCACGGCAAGGATACGGTCTATGGCTATAAGGGCGAGGAACTCACCGACAAAGATCGCACGGATCTCACCCCATTAGAACAGGCACTGCGCCAAGGCAAAATCATCGAAACCACTCCGGGTCGCGTCCGATTTAACGAAATCTGGCCCACCGGTGTCGGCTTCATCAATCATAACGTCGGTAAGAAACAAATCGGCGATATCATCTGGCGCTGCTATCAGGTCGCCGGGAAGAAAAAGACCGTCGAGGTGCTCGACGAACTCAAGACCCTCGGGTTTAAGGAAGCCACCCGATCCGGCACTTCGATCGGTATCGTGGACATGGTCATCCCCGAGGAGAAAAAGGAAGT
>JBDLWH010000045.1:0-3095 GCA_039804325.1 Verrucomicrobiota bacterium | reverse complement strand
GCTGGTCTTGGAGCGAAGTTAGGAGATCGTTTATGGATCGGCGATAATTACAGAATTATTCCGCCAGATTCAACTAAACACAACCGGCGCAGTATTTTTGTTTCTATGGTCTCAATTGTTTGCGGTGCCGGTTTAGCTGTGGTTTCCTTGTTCCAACATTTCTCCTGAAAATATGCCCAATAATGACAGAGTGACAGACAAGTTATCAAGTAATTCGGGGGAATTGATAGGCGAGTGGACAAACAGGGGGGAGTGACCGTGATTAAAACTGATAGTGCGTTAAGCGTCGAAATCATCCTAGGACGAAAAAAATCATTTCCGCGCCACCCGTATCTTGGCGCTATCGTTGCTTGGAGCCTGCAATCACCGAGTCTCAGGAGATTTTGCCCTCAGTTTCTTCGAAAGCGGCTTTTCAAATCGGGATCATCCTGACATCGTCCGCCCCCATGACTCCGTTAGGTGCTCTGATATGAGATGGTTTCAGGGTTATCGTTCTAACGGAGCGGTCTTCGCTTGAATCTCGTGGGCATCGCCGTCACAACCTGCGTGCGATGCTCTTCGACTTTGACCAACCACTTGTGCGCCGCGCCAGCGGCTGTATCAAATATGATCGTCGGCCCGATCTCGACCCGTTTTGGGTGGCCGATATGGATTTCCTCTCCGCTCCAGAAATTCTTGAGGCGCTCCACCGCCGCGTTGACCACGGGGTTTTCGGTTACGCCCAGGCCCACGACGGTTTGAACGAAGCGATTCTCACTTATCTGCTAGAACGTCGTGGAGCCAAAGTGCCGCTTAACCACATTGTGCATCTCGGCGGGCTCGTGCCGGCACTTTCTCTAGCAGCGCGGGCTTTTTGCGCCGCAGGGGAGGCGGTGATGACGTGTACGCCGGTTTACCCGCCGTTTTTAGCAGTTCATCAGGACGCCAAGGCGGCATTGATCACCGTGGATCACATTCTCACGCCCCAAGGGTGGAGCTTCGATTGGGAAGCCATGGAGCGCGCGGTGACGCCGGCGACCAAGGTGTTTCTGCTGTGCAACCCGCAAAACCCGTTAGGTCAGGTTTTTACTGCTGAGGAAATCCAGCGCCTCGCAGAATTTTGTGAGACGCACGAGATGGTGTTGGTGTCTGATGAAATTCACTGTGACCTCATTTTGGATGAGGCGGCCGCGCCGCACTTTTCCGGGGTTAACCTTCCGGATCGGTTGGCACAGCGCATCATCACCCTGCTCTCGCCGAGCAAGACTTGGAACATCGCCGGCCTCGCTTATGCCTACGCTGTGATTCCTAACGACTCGCTGCGCGCGCAATTCACGAACACTCGCGGCCACACCCTTAGCGAAATCAACGCGTTAGGCTACTACGCGGCGGAGGCTGCCTACCGGCACGGTGAACCATGGCGACAAGCCCTCATCGCCTATCTCAACATCAACCGTGATTCCCTTGTGGCCTTCATCCGTGACCGCTGTCCCGCGTTGTCTGTGAGCCCAGGCCAAGCCACCTTCCTCGCGTGGTTAGACGCTCGACGCCTCGGGGTGCCCAACCCCGCTCTCCATTTCGAAAAAAATGCCAATCTGTTTCTATCTGATGGCGCGTTTTTCGGTTGGCCGCAGCATCTGCGGTTTAACTTTGGCTGCTCGCACGCAAAGTTGATGGAAGGGTTGGAAAAACTAGCCAAGGCGCTCTGATGAGCATCCTAACGGAATGCTTCGGGTTTGCGGCCCCGCAAGTAATCTTGGGCGTCCATGCGCTTGGCTCCTTCGGGTTGGACGGTCATGAGTTCTAGGGCTCCCTGGCCGCACCCGACGAGGCATCTGCCGTTTTCCCACAGGATGCGTCCTGGTTCTAACACTTGATGGGGAACCACCACCGTCGGGGGATAGATTTTGAGGCGCTTTTCCACACCGCCCTCGATGGTCATGGTATAGGTGCCGGGCCACGGGTCATAGGCTCGTATCCGGCGTTCCAGAGCCGTGGCGGGCATCGTCCAATCCAGGCGACCATCGCTGCGAACTAATTTTGAGACATAGCTAGCGCGGGTGGCATCTTGAGCGGTGCGCGGTGCGGATCCATCAGCGAGTTGGGCGAGAGTCTGGGTGAGGACATCGGCCGCGAGGTGGGCGAGGCGATCATGGAGGGTGGCCCCGGTTTCCTCTGCGGTGATGGGTAACGGCATCGAGAGGATCACGTCACCTGCGTCGAGTTGGCGTACCAGATGCATGGAACAGACCCCGGTCGTCGCATCGCCGGCATCAATGGCGGCTTGAATGCAGGCCGCGCCCCGGTATTTCGGCAAGAGGGAGGCGTGCAGGTTAATCGTTGCGATGCGAGCGAGTGTGAGCACAGGAGGTCGCAGGATTTGTCCATAGGCCATGACCACGATGATATCCGGTTCCAGTGCGGCGAGAGCCTCTGCGGCATCACCGATGCTTTCGGGTTGGAGCACGGTGAGGTGCGCGGCGAGCGCCTCGGTCTTGATCGCCGCGGGTGTGAGCGTGAGATGGCGGCCCACGGGCTTATCGGGCTGGGTGACCAAGGCCAATGGTCGCGGCCCGTGGGCAAGGATGCGGCGAAACGCAGGCAGGGCAATGTCACCCGTGGCTATGAAAACAAGACGCATGCCGTGATGAGTGTTAAGATATCTGGCTGCTCATCTGTTGGAAAACCGCCAGTGAAGTGATACTCTGGATGATATCAGCTAACACTTTAACTGGCGGCTGGGTGGCGTCAATATTGGTGATAGCCTCCGGCGGGTAGAATTCAAGCAGGGGCTTAGTTTGGGCGTCGTAAGTGGCGATGCGCTGGGTGATGACGGCGTCGCTAGCGTCGTCGATGCGATTATCCTTGAGGGCGCGTTTGCGCAGCCGGCGTGCCAGCTCGTCACGGTTCGGGCAGGTGAGGTGAAACACCTGATAGACTTCGATGTGGGGAGCCATCAACCTCGCCTGATGCACGTTGCGAGGAATCCCGTCGAGGACGAGGAAATCGATATCCGGCTTGTATAGGTGGGTGTCGGCAAGATTGTCAATCTGGGCTTTCCAGAGGGCGATAGTCAACTCGTCGGGCACGAGTTCTCCGCGGCTCGAGTAGGCGAC
>JBDLWH010000044.1:0-4015 GCA_039804325.1 Verrucomicrobiota bacterium | reverse complement strand
CCTTCCTCACCTACGATTTGGATGTCTTCGTTCTGCTGCCGCAAACCGCCGGCGGGCTGTTGACGCTAGCGCCGATCTACGAGGCGCTGAAACAGCGGGGATGTGAGGAAGAAGGCGAGTGCCTGCTGGTCAAAGGGATGCCCGTGCAATTTCTGCCGGCCTATGAGGCCGAGTGGCGGGCCGCGTGTGCCGTGGTGCGGCGTAAGAAGAGCGAGGCGGAACCGACATTCCCATCCGTCATCTTGTCATACCCGCCAAGCAGACGAGTAATCCGCCCTAGTTGCCATCGTTGCCTGCCCTATCTTCAAACGCTATCTCTCATGCACTAGCAAAAATGTGGGTAAAGATCAGGCACGTAGCCAGTAGCCGTCACCCCAAAATCTCAAAAATCCCTATGTTTTCAGAGAAAATCTCGGTCGCCGACCCTTAACTTCCGGTTAGGGTAACTTTCCAAGCTCTGCGTGATGGAACTCCATGAAACCGCGACGGATCAGACCGTGAGCCGCCACCTTCCAGATCCCCCCCCGAGCAGGCCCGTCTGCTGGCGGCGTTGGGAGTGACTTTACCGGCGAAAGCACCAGCACTCGGGCCGGTTGTCGTTACGAGGGTCAACTTGAAAGAGCGCCTGGAATCAGCCGCAAAACATTGATTTTTGAACGCCTTGCGAAATAAAATGTCAATGATTTATTCTGGAAGTTCAGTCAGTTCGACATTCCGGATTCGTGATTCGACATTTCCCCGGTCCACTTGTTCCAGTTGAACCCGTGCGTCAGCTCGCCGGCGAGGCCGAGGTAATCCACCACCAACCCGCCGGGCTTGTCACGGAAGGCGCGGTTCACGCGAGGGCTTGAGCGGCGATGCGCAGGTCTTCGACAAACACGGCCAGCGGTTGGTAATCGCCGCGATCCGTGCGATAGCCAGCAGCGATGCACAATGGCGTGGGTCCGGGCGATAGAACTTTGAACTGGGCGCGGTTGGGGAAAAGTTGCGCGGTGCGAGACGTGACGACGGCTACGCCCAGGCCAGACTCCACGGCGGTCATGAGGCTCTCTGCGCCATCGTATTCGCCGGTAATTCTTGGGCGTTGCCGGTGTTCGATTAACCACCGGGTGATGATCCCCCAATACTCTGGATAGTCGCGCCGGCAAAACGCGAGCACGGGTTCTTGCGCCAGTTGCTCGGGCGTGATGCGCGGCAGCTTGGCGAAGGGATGTTTGCGATTTACGGCCAGCTTCCAGGTCGTGCGCACCAGCGGGGTCCACTTCAAGCCAGGCGTCTTGGCACCGCCTGCGACGGTGAGGATGATATCGAGTTTGTTGCTTTCGAGTTCGGTCAGCATCTCACCGGTGGAGAGATCGAATAACTCGACCTTTGCATCGGGGTGCGTTTGGGTGAAATTCTCCACCGCCACGGATAGGATGCCGCTGGCCAGCGAGGGGGCGTAGCCGACCCGCAACCGCACGCCCCGCCCCGCCTTCCGAACGCGTTCAAGCACTTGCTCGGCATGTTGAAGCAGCTCGCGGGCTTCGCTCAGCAGCCCTTCGCCGACCGGCGTGAGGTGGACGGAATGGGCGCGGCGTTCCAACAGGCACTGGCCGATCTCATGCTCCAACGCCTTGATCTGCCGACTCAGCGCGGGCTGGGTCAGAAAGATCTTTTTCGCGGCGGTGCTGATGTTGCCGGTCTCGGCCACGGCCACGAAATAACGCAATTGTCGGAGTTCCATGGGCGCCAGCATAACCAGAAGGCAGGCTCAGGCAAAGAACTTTGCATTATCCAAACCCTATTTTTTAGGTAAGCTGCCCACATGCAAACGAACGCAACTGAATTGAGCATCCGAAGGGCAGACGAGCGCGGCCACGCCGACCACGGCTGGCTGAAGTCAAACCACACCTTTTCCTTCGCCAATTATTACGACGCGGAGCAGATGGGCTTCCGCTCGCTGCGCGTCATCAATGATGACCGCGTCGCGCCCGGTCAGGGTTTCGGCACGCATCCGCATCGCGACATGGAGATTTTCAGCTATGTGCTGGAAGGCGCACTGGAACACAAGGACAGCCTGGGAAATGGCCGCGTGCTCAAGCCGGGCCAGATTCAGATCATGAGCGCAGGCCAGGGCGTGAAGCACAGCGAGTTCAATCCTTCGCCAAGCGAGCCGCTGCATTTTCTGCAAATCTGGATTCAACCCCGCGCCCGAGGCCTGACGCCCAGCTACACCGAGTGGCTGCCAACGCCCGAACATTCCGAAGCGCCCAAGGTGCTCGTCATCTCCGCCGACGGTCGCGATGGTTCGGCGACGATCCACCAGGATGCGGACGTCTATCGCATCCGGCTCAAGGCTGGCCAAACCGTCACCCACGATCTGAAGGCTGGCCGGGGGGCTTGGCTGCAAATCGCCGAAGGGGCGTTGACGCTCAATGGTGCCGAACTGCAAACGGGCGATGGCGCGAGCACCGAGCAAGCGGGCGAACTGACCCTCACCGCCACTCAGCCAACCGAAGCCATCCTTTTCGATCTCCATTGAACCGCGAATACAACAACACAAACAACAAACAGAAAGAAACTATCATGAACCAATACCACAAACTCTACACGCCACAGGACACCGCCATCGTCTTCATTGACCACCAGCCGCAGATGCTCTTCGGCGTGGCCAATGCCGACCGCGCCACGCTGATCAACAACGTGACGCTGCTTGCTAAAGTCGCGAAGGAGTTCAATATTCCCGCCGTCCTCACCGCCGTCGAAACCGAATCCTTCAGCGGCTACATTTGGCCACAATTGCTCGACGTTTTCCCCGGCCAAGCCGTCGTGGAACGCACGTCGATGAACTCGTGGGATGACGAAGGTTTCCGCAAAGCCATCGAAGCCACCGGCAAGAAGAACATCATCATGACCGGCCTGTGGACCGAGGTTTGTGTGACTTGGCCGACCATCGAGATGCTCGGCGCAGGCTATAACATCTATGTCGTCGAGGATTGCTGCGGCGCGACTTCACCCGCTGCGCAGGATGCCGCGTTGTCCCGGATGGTGCAAGCGGGTGCCGTGCGGTTGACCACCATTGCGGCCCTGCTCGAATGGCAGCGAGATTGGAAAAAAAAGGAACACTACAACGCGCTCATGGGCATCCTCAAACAACAAGCCGGCGCATACGGGGTGGGCGTTGAATACGCCTACACGATGGTTCACCACGCACCGCAGTCTGCGCAAAAACCGCAGATTGTGCCAACGACGGCAGTGCACTAAGCAAAGCCACCATGCATCACCCCACCCGCATCATTGCCCTCGCTGACGGAATCTTCGCCATCGCGATGACTCTGCTGGTCTTGGATCTCCGTGTCCCTGCAGCCGATCTCCATGGCGACGATCTGGCAGGCTCTCTGTGCGCACTCGCGCCGCGTCTGCTGGCCTACGTCGTGAGCTTCGTGCTGATCTCGCAGTTCTGGTTGGCCTTGCACGCCATGTTCCACAATCTCGCCCGCGTAGATCGCGGCTTCCTTTGGTTGAATCTATTTTTCCTTCTCACTATCAGTGCGGTGCCATTTTCAACCTCGCTGCTCGGCACACACCCATTCGATGTGCTGGCCATCCGCGTCTATGCCTGCCACATGATATTTTGTGGCGCACTGATGCTGACGCTCTATCGGTCAGCATTTATTCGGGATCGGTTGGCGATCCGTGCGGTTACTCGCGAGGCGCGCCGCGCAGCCACTGGACGCATCCTATTGGGGCCGGCAGGCTACCTCATCGCTATCGCTTTGAGCTTCGCGAGTATTCCGCTGAGCCTGAGCGTTATTGGCCTAGTCGCGCTGCTCTACCTTCTGCCCACGAAGATTGACCGGCACTATGCCGCAACTCCTTCAAACCCAGACCCAAAATCGGTAATTGATTAGCGGATTGGCACCTTGGGCATGGGCTTGCCTGCAAGCATGTCAGCCACGGCGGTAGCAACCCGATGGCCACGCAGGGCGATGGTCGCGGTGAGGCTTTTAAGCACTTGATAGACGGCGAGCAC
>JBDLWH010000043.1:0-2808 GCA_039804325.1 Verrucomicrobiota bacterium | reverse complement strand
TCAGGAAATAAACCACCGGCCGCGTGTCAATCAGACCGCTCGCAAAATAATGCAGGTGCTGCTGCGACGAGATGTAATGAAAAACCGCCGCGCCCGCAAACGACTCTCCCCAAATCACCGTCACGAAACCCAGGAAGTATTGAATCACGAGCAGACCGATGGTGATCACCCCCGCGATGATTTGGCTCGAGGTAATGGCCGAGGCCAGACAACCTACGGCGGTAAAGGCCGCCCCCATGAGCATCACGGCGCTGAAGGTTCCCACCAGCGCCCCCGGCGTCCACGCTGGCGGCAGGTCCGTGACCCACTCGAACATCTTGAACTGCACGAAAGCCGGCAGCCACAGCACGGTGTAGAAAATCATCGCCGCCGTGTATTTCGAGAGCACCATCTGCCAGGTGCGCACTGGCGCGGTCAGCAAGGTTTCTAGCGTGCCCGATCGTTCCTCCTCCGCAAATAACCGCATCGTGATGAGCGGAAAGATAAACAAAAAGTAAAACCAGAACAACGGCGTGTGAAACGTCACGTAAACCAAGCTGTCTTTGACCGGGGTGTCACGGAACCCCTTCATCGCCGTGGAGAGCGAAAACCCCTGCATGACGGTGATAAACCCCAGCACCACCCAACCAAAGGGCGTCAGAAAATACCCTTTGAGTTCTTTGAAAGTCAGGATGCGGAGCAATCTCATAATGGGCGCGAGCACACTTGCTAAGCCATTCCCGCCACAAGGCAAAGGCAAAAGGCTGTAAACTTCCCATGTCGCCCATACGGTGGGACTTCCAAAATCGTCACCCGGCCCCATGAACCTCGCTCACCAAGCCATCTCACCCGATGCCAATTCGGCCGTCAACCGTTCGCGCCGTGGGCTTTGAGCACCTCACGAACCCGCCCCGAAATGACGTCGGCGAGTTGAGTTTCGCCTTCCTCACGCAAGAAAGCGCAATAGTTTGAGGCGACCGAGTCGAGGTCTTCGCCGTATTGCGGCCCGAGCGCCTCGAAGCCGGAGAGGGCGTTTTCAAAATGGCGGCGTGCCCACGAGCGATCACCGGTGGTGAGCAGAGCCAACGCCAAATTGTTATGGGATTGAGCGGTATCGGGATGGTTCTCACCAAACAGGCTGCGACGTGTCTCGAGGGCCATCATGTGCATCTCGCGCGATTGTTCGTGGAAACCAGCCGCCTGATAGAGCGCTCCGAGGTTGCTCGAAACCGTTGCGGTTTGTTCGTGTTGTTGGCCGAGTTGCGAATGGACGATTTCCAAGGCGCGCAAAAAATGGCTTTCTGCGGCATCTAGGGTGCCGGCCGCCTTGTAGAGGAACCCGAGATTGTTCGCCATGGCTGCGATGTCGAGCATGAGTGGCGGGACATGCTGCTCAAAAAACTCGATGGCTTTAAGCCAATGATGCGCGGCTTTATCGGTGCGCCCCAGACCGTCGTATGCGGCACCGAGCGCAGCGTGAAGACGGCCGATCTGACCATATTGGTCCGGACGGTCATCAAGTTGGTCGATGGCTTGCCGGTAATCGTCGCGGGCATAATCGAAGTTCCCGAGCTCGCGGTGGATATCGCCTCGAATTTCCAAGGTGGACGCAAAAGCGTCGATGGCAGCGAGGTTAGGAGCGAGGGCTTGTTGGCATTTTTCCACGGCAGCGCTCGCGGCGTGAAGAGCCTCATCGAGGTCACCGGCGGTGCGCAGGGTTTTCACACGGTCCTGGAGGATGCCAATGATTGTCGCGGTCGGGGAGTCCATGTGGGGCTTGGTTGTTCGTTAATCTGATGGCCATTATCTGCGATTTCCGTCCGCTGACGAGCCGAAATCTCTTGCCGGGCAAAGTCTTTCCACCAATTCCCCACGGGTGACGGGCAAGGTGCCCAGTGCGTCGCTCAGCGAGAGATCGGCCGATTGGCGCGGGTGAAAAACGCCCAGCAGCCGTGCAAGTTCCCGCTCAAAGTGGTAGAGCGCGCGCAGCGTGGGCACCGTGGTGGCGAGATAGTCGAGCGCACGATCTAGTAAATCATGCAATTCCGGGGCAGCGTGGTCCGGTTGGGCGGCTAATTCCAAAAGTTGACAACAGTAAGCGGCGAACAACGTGGCGTCATAGTTTTCCCGCAAACCCTCACGCCAGTGGCGAATGAATACCTCGCGCAGCGCGTGCAATTCGCCCCGCCGCGCCAGTTGAAAAGTGATTTCCCCACTGAAAAATAAGTCTAACTGACCGATAAACGGGCTTTTCGGGCGCCGGGCTCCTTTGGCGACGGTTTTGATCAATCCGTGGGTCTGGGTAAACCAATGAACGATGAGGCTCGTCTCGGTGAGCCGCGTGAGGCGGATGAGGGTGGCCTGGGTCGATTGCACCCGCACAGGTTCAAAAAATCCCGCGCTCTTGGCGATGGAAATCCGGTGAACGGCGCATGAGCGAAACCGGCAATCGTGATAATCGAAAGCGAGGACGTCCTTGCGCGGGGTATCGATGAAATAGACGATTTTTCCGTCGGCGGACCAGGCGATGCCGTTCGAGGTGGTGACGGGGCCGAAAGCATGATGCACCGTGAGATCGGGGTCGAGTCGATAGAGTTTGGCGCTCCCCGTGGTGCGGGCGAGACTAGCGGATTGGATGGGTGTGAGCAATCCTGCAAAATTGCCAAGCCGGTGCTTTCCATCACTCAACCATTTGGCACAGTGCTGACCATGACCGCACCGCTCAACCGTGAACTTGTCGGGTGGCGGAAGACCGCCGCCCGCGTCCTCGATTTGCTCTATCCGCCGTCCTGCGCGCTTTGCCATGCCCACCTCACGCTCGGTCGGGCG
>JBDLWH010000042.1:0-12179 GCA_039804325.1 Verrucomicrobiota bacterium | reverse complement strand
CGACTACGAAAACAAGGATGCCTATATGGGCTGCGCCTCGACCGAAAATGAACGATGAGCATGCAATTCATCACGATTCCGGTCCGGCCACCGGCCCTTTCAACGGCCTTCAACCAGAGCCAGCGTTACCAGAAGCACGCGTGAAATCCCCGCAGCCCTCAGCGCACCAGGATGGCATTTTCCGGGCAGACTTCGCGGCAGGCGTTGCATGGGGTGCAGAGGTCGTCGATGATCGAGTGTTGCTGATAGGGTGTGAGGGGGATGGCGCTCACTGGGCAATGCTGGGCGCAGAGGGTGCAGCCGATGCAAGCGTCGGTGATCGAGTAGGTGAGGAGGTCGCGGCATTGGCCTGCGGGGCAATGGCCGTGGAGATGGGCGTCGAATTCATCGCGGAAAAACCTCAGTGCCGAAAGCACCGGGTTGGGTGCGGTTTTTCCAAGCCCACACAGACTGGCACGGCGCACCATCTGCGAGAGTTCCTCAAGGTCGGTGAGGTCGCGTGCTTTGGCCTTGCCCCCGCAAAGGCGTTCGAGGATGTCGAGCATGCGACGCGTGCCGATGCGGCAAAAAGTACACTTGCCGCATGATTCGCACTGGCAGAATTCGAGGAAATAGCGGGCGATCTGGACCATGCAATCCGAGTGGTCGAGGACGATCAGGCCGCCCGAGCCCATGACGGCACCCACTTCGGTGAGGTGCTCGTAATCGATTGGGGTATGAGCGAGGGTGGCGGGGAGACAGCCGCCGGACGGGCCGCCGACGAGGACGGCCTTGAAGGGTGAGCCATCGGGCGTGCCGCCGCCGATATCATCGACGACTTCGCGGATAGAGATGCCCATGGGCACCTCGATGAGGCCGCCGCGGCGCACCTTGCCAGCCAAGGCGAAAACCTTGGTTCCCTGGCTTGTGGCGGTGCCGATTGAGGCAAACGCGGCGGCACCGTGGCGCAAGATCCACGGGATGTTGGCAAAGGTTTCGACGTTGTTGATGAGCGTGGGTTTGCCATGATATCCCTGCTCGGCAGGATACGGCGGTTTGAGGCGCGGAATGCCGCGGCGGCCTTCCATGGATTCGAGCATCGCGGTTTCCTCGCCGCAAACAAAGGCACCCGCCCCCTCGAAAACCTCGATTTCTAACGAGAAGCTGGAACCGCAAACGTGAGCGCCGAGCAGGCCGCGTTCGCGACACACGCGCAGAGCGTCGCGCAAGCGTTTCACGGCCGATGGATATTCCGCCCGCACATAGATATACCCGTGTTGCGCCCCCACGGCAAAGGCGGCGATGGCCATGCCTTCGATCACCCGGAAGGGAAACGACTCCATCAGCATGCGGTCCATGAAGGCTCCCGGATCCCCTTCGTCGCCATTGCAGATGAGATACTTCTCGTCGGACGTGACGCCATGGACGACGCGCCACTTCCGCGCCGTGGGAAAGCCCGCCCCGCCGCGCCCACGCAGCCCGCTGCGCTCGATCGTGTCGATCACAGCCACCGGCGTGAGCTGCTCAAGGCACCGGCGCAGCGCGATAAAGCCGTCGTGTGCGAGGTAGGCATCGAGATCGAGTGGGTCGAGTTGGCCGAAATGTTCGGTGGCGATGTGCTGCTGGCGGCTGAAAAACGCGCTCACCTGCGGGCTCGGGTTGTCTGCGGCGCGGCCGGCTTCACCTGCGGTGTCGCGGGATTCTCCGGTGAGCCAGTCGAGGGCCGCCGTCGTGGCACGACGGAGCGATGGGAGGATGCCGTGCGGGCGAAAATAGTTCCAGAGCACGGCCTCGACGCGCTCCGGGGCGACGCCGGAAAATTGGACCGGGGTGTGGCCGGGGCGCGCGATTTCGATCATGGGTGAACGGTCGCACATCACCACGCAACCGACCCGCTTGATGGTGGCGTGGAGCCGTCCGCGTGCCACCGCAGTTGCTATCGCCTCATGAGTCGCGCCGCATCCACGCGCGATGCAGCAGGAATCGAGGCAAATACGGATCTCCCCTTCGGGCATGGAAGCAGGCGCTAGATGGGCCGCCCCCCCGAGGCGCCGCTTCCCATCGCGGCGGACGCGGCGCAGAAAATCCTCCAACAATTTGGGGGCATTTGCACGGGTGAGGTGGGCGAAGCTTGTTTCGTTGATCTGCACGACCGGGGCGAGCGTGCAACAACCGACACAGAAAACCTTTTCTACGGTGAAGAGGGCGGCGGGGTCGGTGTCTTGGCCATGCCCGAGTTGAAGATGGTGGCGCAGTGCCTCATGGATGGCTTCCGCGCCATGAATATGACAGGCGGTGCCATTGCAAACTTTGACGTGGTGCTCGCCCATCGGCCGGTGCCGAAATTGCGCGTAAAACGTTGAAACGCCAGCGAGTGTGGCCGGGGCCATGTCGGTGAGCTCACAAACCCGGCGCAGCACGGCATCTGGCAAATAGCGATAGTGGGATTGCAGCGCTTGCAAGATGGGGATGGCTTGTTCAGGCGCTCCACCTAACTGGTTGATGACCGCATCGACGTAACTCAGGTCGAGTTCGGATGGCGGCGCTGGGGTGATGGGTGGGTTACTTGCCATCCTGGGTGCCGATGCAGAATAGGGATTTTTCGCCGCGCAGGAAGATGCGTCCCGGCGCAAACGCGGGTGAGGAGCCGGTAGCTTCGCCGAGTTGGGCGCGGCCAGTTTCCTTGAATCCGTCGTGGTCACCCACGCCCATGATCATGACACCCTCGGTGGTGAGCAGGTGGATGCGGCCGTTAACCAGGGCGGGCGACGCTTCGAACTTGGCCTTCGGGTCGTATTCCCAGAGGAATTTTCCGGTGTGGGCATCGAAGGCATAGAAGATTCCAAAGACCATGGTATAGACGCGCGGCCCGTCGCATAACAGGCTGCACATGTCCGGCAGGCCGCGGTCCTCCTGTTTCCACACGATGTTGCTATCCGAAACGTCACCGGATCCGTCGGGTTTGATGGCAGCGATGCAGGCACGATCGCTCGCGGCATAGACGAGATCATTGGCAAAGACCGGGGAGGTAGCGACGTCGCCCTTCATGCAGTTGGCTTTCCAGATTTCTTTGCCTGTGGCCGGCTCATAAGCGATCACCCAAGGATCGGCGGAGGTGATGATTTGATCGCGTCCCTGATAGGTCATGAGAATGGGCGTCACCCATGAGTTGGCGACGGCCCGGGGCGTGGACCACACCGGCTCGCCCGTGGACGCGTCCAGAGCCATGATTTTCGATTTGCCGGCCGTGGCATCGGCTTGATCCCAGACGACGATGACGCGGTTTTGCCAAAGGGTCAGAGAGGTGGCGTGGCCATACATGTTTTCTGGGGTGCCCAAGCTGCGGGCCCACAGGCGTTGGCCATCGGCGGTGAAGCCAGCGATGTCGCCATTGGCGAAAATGGCAAACACGCGGCGTCCGTCGGTGGCCGCAGTGGATGCCGCAAACCCGGTGTCTTCCATCACTTCGGGCGGCTCGGCACGTTCGCTTTGGGGCGTGCCCACCGGGGCTTTCCATAACAGCCCGCCCGTGGTCGCATCATAAGCATAGATCTCGCGCCGCTTGTCAGTAGCTCCTGTGAGAAAAACCCGGTTTCCCCAGACCACCGGTGAGTTTTCACCTGGCAGGCCGATCTCTGACTTCCAGAGGATATTCTTGCCTGACGCGCCGTCCCAGGTCGTCGGCACGTCGGTCAAGCGTGTGATGCCCGAGCCATCGGGACCGCGAAAATACGGCCAGTTCGCGGCCACCTCGCTAGGGTGCGGAAATCCGCCTCGGTCGATGGCCGACGAGGCGAGCACAGGATCGGCCGACTGATGCGGCAGATCGGCCAGCCACGGGCGGGGCGCTTGCCTGACGAGGGCTAGGGTGAGTCCGGCAAGCGCAAGGGTGGCAGCGGCCACAGCTTTGGCGGCCAACGCCGCGGCCATGACGGGATCCGCTGGTCGGGCGGAAAGGTGTGGGAGAGCCACCGGTGCCCGGCGCAAAAAGATCGCGAGTTTTAACGCCGCGAGAAAAACCGCGGCGCTGCCACACAAAATCCATCCACCGCTCGCGGCGAGTTGTTCGCGGCGGAAGTAATCGATGCGCAACTCACGGTCGAGGAGCCGAATTTGTTGTTTGAGGGGTTCGTTTTTTGGGTCATCGCGCAGGGCGAGCTTGAGTGGAAGCAATTCGCGGGCTTCGACGAGGCGCACCTTGCCGTTGCCGGCACCGCGGTAGAGAAGAAAGGTGTTTGTGAGCAACCCGCCGCCGAGCACTAACGAAAACACCCCGGCAACCAGCGCGATACGCGCCCAGGCAACCGCCCAAAGGTGCCGGGTTTCAGGATTCGCCATGCCGACCTCCTTCCTGCGCTACGGCAGCCGGCAGCCCCCGGCGCATCCGTTCATACGGACAAGTCGCAAAACAGCGCGCACACGACACGCACCGGCCGTGATCGGTCACGTAATCTAACGAATCCTCCGGGAAAATCAGGCGCGCGAGCTTCAATGCCACGACGAGCCCAAAGGCGGCACCGAGCCAACGCCCGAGGGTGACGATGCGGGATTCTAAAGCGCTGGCCTTGGCGAAAACCGCGAGTCGGTCGGCACCATGCTGGCGGAAGGCCGTGAGTTCATCCGGTGGCGGGACGAGCGCTTCTCCCCTTTCCTGCTGGAGCACAAGCGTCGCCAGTTTCCCACTGGGATGCAACGGCAGCGACGCGAGTCCCACCCGACCGCCGAGAAACCCAAATAACAGCGCACAGAGCGGCAGTAACACCGCACGCACCACGATGCGCTGACGTCCCATGGCGAGTCGTTGCCCGCCGACTATCGGCGGGTTGAGCGCCCCAAACGGGCACGAGTCCTCACACAACCGGCATTGACTGCACGTGTCGGGCGTGACCGACGGTCGCCATTTGGCGCAGCGCGCCGCCGCGCCTAACAACGCGCCGTATGGGCAAAGATACCGGCAATAAGGACGCCCAACAAACATCGAGACGCCCAACAAGACACCCCCGGCAATGAGCATGCTGCGTGGTCCCGCCATGCGAAATATCCCCACAAACGGGTCAAACCGGCAAATGATGAATAAACCGCCAGTAGCAGCTAATAACACCGCGACAGCCAGATAGATCCACGGCAGGATGCGTAAAACCTCATCGAGCCAAGCGGGCACTCGCAGCGGTTTGACCAATACCAAATCCTGGATGGCACCGTGCGGACAAACGCCCGCGCAAAACCCGCGGCCCCAAATCAGTGTGACCACCAGCGGCAACGTGAAAAACGCGATGACGGTTAGAGATACCGCATAACTTGGGTCGGCGATGGCTAGGGAAATGTTTTGAATCGATCCGATAGCACACACACATCCGCGCCGCCAAAATCCAAAATACGCCAACGAACCGAGCGCGAGTATCACCAGGCCGAAACGCGAACGACTTTTCAGGCTCAGCCACGTGGCTGCGGCCAAGCCAAGCGCGAGCACCGCCACATCGAGCCAGGCGATGCCGCGCGATTGGGTGGGTGGCACGATGGTTTCAGGTAGAGCATGGCTAGAAAAGTCAGGTGGTGGAAAGCGTTCGACGCCGTGGGCGGCGTGCATGCTGGCCAGCATGACGAGCACGGCGAGCATGCCTAACACAAGCCGCATCATCCCAAGCGCTAGATGTTTCTGATGGCGCTTCATTTGTTGGGAGCCCCCTTGCCGCGTAGCAGATAGGGCATGGTAGCCGGCACCTGGACCAATGCCTGTGCTGGGCAAGCCGTCGAGATCGCGCAGATGTTACAATTCAGGCAGCGGTCGTGATTGATTTGGAGGTAAAGCGAGCCGTTGCCGAACATGTTGCAACCTTTCACGCATTTGCCGCACCCGATACAAAGGGCGCTAATAATCGAATACTCATAGTAGGGGTCCTCGATGAATTTCCGCTGGATCGCGCCCGTCGGACACAATTGGTTTTCGGCACCTTCGTCGAGGTTGATGGGTTCCGGCTCGAAGTATCCGGTGCAGAGTTTGCAGTAACCACAAACCCCAAAAGAATGCGTGCATTTCACCGCCGAAATTTCTAGCACGCACTCGGTGGCGCACCGCCCGCATTGAATGCAGAGGTCCGGCTGGATCTGCCAGCGCAGGTCACTCTGAGGGTCACGACCAGCCAAGAACCCGGCTGCACCGCCAAACCCTAACAATCCAACGCCGCGCGCTCCGCTCTTGAGTAGATCACGCCGACTCAGCGCGGGTTTCGTGCTTTGGGGAACCGCCGAATCCCGGGGCGCTTCACTATCAGGTCGTGAAGTCATGGCGTTGCCTCCTTGCGTTTCATGATGCGCACCGTGCCGCCCACGACGTCGAGCACGAGCACGCGGCCCTGGGGGTCGATGGCCGCGTCGATGGCCGAGCCCAAGGACGCCGGGGTGCCGGCATTGGCGGCTTTGAGGTATTCTGGGAAGGACTCGGGACCGGCTACCAAGCCGGCGAATTCACCGTTAGAATGATATAACTTCACTCGGGGCAAGCCTTTCTCACAGGTCACAAACCCGCCGTCCGGGAAGATATCAAAACTCACGGGATTGCAACACCCACAGAAGCCCTCGACGGCAAACGAGCCCTTGCCCCATGCTTGTTCACGGTCGCCCTCGAGCGTGTAGGCTTCAATGTGGTGCTCGCCCGGATTGGTCACGCGTAACAACCCGTCTGGTGCCATACGGACACAGAAATACGGGCTAGGCACCACAAATCCTGGTATGTCGCGAGCGGGATCTCGTGCACCGATCACGCCAGCGATTTTTCCAGAATGATCGAGTTTAAGCACCACGCGGTTACCGGCGTCGGCGATCAAGAGGTGCTCCTTCGCCACAGCGATGGAAGTAGGTAACATCCCCGCAGAAAAGTCGCTATAAACCGTTAGCACAGCTCCCGCCGCATCGAGCACCGTGATTTTCCCTGGTTGTCCGACGAGGATTTCTCCCGACGAGCGCAGGGCGATGGCAAGTGGCGGCGGGTCGATGGGAATGGCAACGAGCAGCTTGCCATTGGGTGAGAATTGGCGGATGCCGCCGAGGCCGCAGACAAAGATGTCACCATGGGCATTGACGGCGAGGTGGTTTGCCCGTTGAAGGCCGACGGGAAAGCGCCCGATTTCCTCGTAGCGCAGCAATGCCGGATCAGATGTTTGAAAACGAGAGACGTCGTAGGTGAAGGCCGCACTCAGGGCCGGCTTGGGAGTGGCGCTCACCGGTTGGCTGGCACCGAGGCGCCTGAGGGCTTCCCCGGCGATGCCACCCAAGCCGACAATACCGCCGCCCCATGCTGCGGTGCGCAGAAACGCACGTCGCCCGGCACCGGGAGTTGCGGGCGTGTTGGCTGGCTGCGGTGGGGAGGGGTGATCAGACATGATAGAAATCGTTAGGTTGGCCCACCCTTGCTTGGCGGGCGGCCTCGCATTTTGCCTCGCGCGCCTTGGGCAAATCGCAAGCGGGCCATCCGGGGCAGGTTCCGCAAGGATAGGTGGGCAGACACGCGCCGTGACCGTTGCGCCGAGTGAGCCACGCGGCAAGGCCACCAAGGGCGATGAGGCCGCCGCAACGCAGGCCGCCCCGCAGGATGTCCCGGCGATGATTCATGCGTGGCATACCATGGGTGACATTCATTTCTTTCTCAGATCAAGACAGACCATGCGCGTTAGATCTCTCACGATCAATCGCCCCCCGGCCATCGCCATCGGCCCCCAGGCGTCGTGACCATCGAGCACCTTGGCATGGGCCAGCGGTTTGAAACCCGCCGGGGTGGCCAACGCCATGGTCAACTCGCCATCATCATTCATCACTAGGATTTTCCCGTTCGCCACGAGGAATGGCCCGAGCCCAAAGCGGTGGCCCATGCCGCTAGCCCAGCGCACCTTGCCTTGCAAATCCAAGCAGACCAATTCTCCGTTAGGACGCACGCCGTAAAGATAGCCGTCGTGCAGGATGGGCGTTTGTTGGGTGGCTCCAAAGGTCTCCGCATCCAGCCGAAATGCTGGCTTGGCCTGCCAATTTCCCGATGCCTGGGTCACTTCGAGCATCATGCTGCCCGCTTCGTAACCGCCGGATAGAAACAACTGTTTGTCTGAAACCGGCACTGGCGTGGCCACCGTGGCAAGGCTGATTTTCCAATCTGGAGTGTCCCATAACAGCGCGCCGTCGTCGGCCGCCACGCCAGCCACCCCGCGGTGGCCGCAATACACGTAAGTTTTGCGACCGGCGATTTCCATCGGGGTGATAGAAACATGGGTCATTTTCCATTCGCGCGGATTGGGGGTTTTCCACAGCACTTTGCCCGTGGCGATGTCCACGGCGATCATCAGGCTGCTCCCGCAAGGTGCCAAAATCACTCGCTCCCCATCAATCAACGGACACTGACCTGCATACCATGCTGGCACCACCGTTCCATATTCCCTCACCAGATCGATGCCCCACTGGAATTTCCCGCTCACCGCATCGAGGCAACTCACGTGACATTTCGGCCCAAGACTGACGACAAATTTGCCGGTGACCGCCGGCACGGTGCGCGACATGCCGTGATTGCGCTTGACCGCTAACGGATAGGAAAACCGCCAGATTTCTCGACCATCGGTGAGCGAGAGGCAGCGCAGGGCGTCGGTCTGGGCCGAGCGGTCGTAGTCCATCAGATAGACGCGACCATTGAGCACGGCGGCACCGGCGTAACCTTCACCGACATCCACAGTCCACAGCGGGTTTGGCTCGTTGGCGGCCCAGCTTTCGGCCATGGGGGTATCGTCAGGAGAAACTCCGTCGCGGTTGGGACCACGGAATCCGGGCCAAGCACCGGGAAGATCCGCTGCGCTACCGTCGGCTTGGGTGAGGGTCGCTTGATCCAAGGGTGACGGGCCGCCGGTATCGCCCGCCGCGCTGCTATCCAGGAGGGGAAGTCGCAGAGGTGCCCACCCGTCAGGGAGGGCGGTGCGCCAGAGAGTGGCTAGCCATACCAGCGCGCCGCAAGCCAGCGAGGCAGGCAGGAGGGTGGTGACGAGGAGGCGTTTGCGGTTCATGCGCGGCAACATCAATGACCATCAACGAAAAATATCGATCCCGAATTAACGCCTGCCTGCCATGCCGGCAAGCCCCGACAGCCGCAATTGCCCAAGAATCGTTGGCCGCAAAGCGACGACGAATCCACTCCCACTGCCGTGCCACGTCCCGCGAACGAAATTTCCCATGGTAGGCGGGCGCTTACCGTGTTACCTCTGCGCCGGATGTTTGAAATCAGAGAAAAACCCCAAGCCGTCGAGCGGGCCCTGCTGGTACGCTTTTATTTTGATCCTCGCGAGGCCACCGAATCCGAATCCTTGCTCGCAGAGCTCGGCGAACTCGTTCAAACGCTCGGCATCGAGGTGGTCGAGTCGCTCCTCCCGCGATGCCGCGAAATGCACAAAAAATTCCTTTGCGGCACCGGCAAGGCCGCTGAAGTCGCTGAACTCGCCCGCGCCCACGAGTGCGATGTGATTGTCATCGATAACGGCCTGGCACCATCCCAGCAGCGCGAGTGGGAGCGACTCGCCGACCTCTGCGTGATCGACCGCGAAGAGGTGATCCTTGATATTTTCAATAAACGCGCCCAGACCAAGGAGGCTAGACTTCAGGTCGAACTCGCACGCATGCAATACGCACTGCCTCGCCTGACGCGCATGTGGGGCCACCTCGACCGCGAAGGCGGCGGGGCCGGCGGCCAAGGCGGCGGTGGCGCGTCGCGCGGCATGGGCGAAAAACAAATCGAAGTGGACCGGCGCCTGGCCAACATGAGCATCGACCGCTGCAAGCGCGAACTCGAAGCCGTACGCAAACAACGCAAAACCCAACGCAAAGAACGCGAAAAACTCGAGACGCCCCACGCGGCCATTGTCGGCTATACCAACGCCGGCAAGTCCTCGCTGCTCAATATTTTGAGTGGGGCCGATGTGATGGCCAAAGACATGCTCTTCGCCACCTTGGATACCACCACCCGGCGCATTGCCTTGCCCGACGGTCAGCCCTTGCTCATCACCGATACCGTCGGCTTTGTGCGCAACCTCCCCCACCGCCTCGTCGAAGCTTTCAAAGCCACCCTCGAAGAGGCCGTGCTCGCCGATTTTCTCATACATGTGTTAGACGCGGTAGCCCCGGAAATCCAACGCTTTCACGACACCACTCTTGAGGTGCTTAAAGAGCTCGGGGCGCAGGACAAACAAGTCATCACCGTGCTCAATAAGATCGATTTGGTGACCGACCCCGATGCCTTGATGTCCCTCGATGAGCGCTTCCCCGATGCGTTGCGGATTTCTTCGGTCACCGGCCAGGGTATGGAGGCATTGCTTCAGGCCTGCGCGGGCGTCTTGGCCGATCGCGTGCGATGCAAGGACTACCGCATTCCCCAAGGGCGTGCCGATCTGGCCGGCTTGCTCCACCGTGAGGCTAAAGTGCTCTCGACGGACTATGAGGGCGATGACATCCTGATCCGCGCCGTGGTTCCACCGACCATCGCCGCCCGGCTTGAACCCTTCGCCGTGCTCACAGACTAACTGATTACTCGCGCTTCCCATGTTTCGATTCGTGTTTCTAGCGGTTATTTTCGCGCTGCTTCCCGCCGTCGCTCAACACCCCGCCATCGCCCCGGCAGGTCGTCCCGCCCTGCATCCCCTGCCCTCCGGTGGTGGTGGCCAAATGGTTTCCTCACGGGTGACCGGTCACCCCGCTTCGGGCGCTCGCCTCTCACCTGCGGAAATGGGGGCCCCTCAGTGCCCGTTAAATGCCAAACCCATCGGCGACGATGCCCTGCGATTGCAGATATTTTTGGACGAGTCGAATTTTGGGCCAGGCGTGATTGATGGCAAACCGGGGCGTTTTACAGAACTGGCGGTGGTTGCATGGAACGAAGTCCATGGTCACCCGGTCGATGACTGGCTCGCCGTCATCACTGCGGCGCGCAAGGCCGTCATCCATCCACTGGCCGTCGCGCTCGTGCCCGACATCGCAAAGGATTGGGTCGATGCGGACCTCCCGACAAAGAAGGAACTCCAGGTGAAGAAAAAACGCATGAGCTATCGCAGCATCGCCGAGTTCATGGCCGAGCGCTACCACTGCGACGAACTCTACCTAACCACTCTCAATGGCAACGCCAAAATCAATGACCTCAAGCCGAGAGACTCACTGATGGTGCCTAACATCACCCCGTTCTTCATCGAAAAACTCAGCGAAATCCGCCATGAGGCCGACCCCGCCCTGAGCCAACGCCACGTCGTGGTGGATACCCAAATGAACCAAGCGCGCATCTTCGAAGCCACCCCGGTCGCCCTCGTCGTCGCCGACCCCGAGACCGCCGAAAGTTCTCCTCGCCTCACGCGTGCCAATCACGGACTCATCGCCTCGTTTCCCATCACTCCCGGCCAACCACAATTCATCAAGTTAGGCACCTGGGAGCTGCGTAGCATGGTCGAGCTACCTTATTGGCGGTATGATAAACAACTGCTAGATACCGGGAAGCGTAGCTCGTCCTCGCTGAATATTCCGCTAGGCCCTAACAGCCCCGTGGGAGTGATTTGGAACGGGCTAAGCAAGCCGGGCATCGGCATGCACGGCACGTCGGACCCGGAAACCATTGGTCGCGCACGCAGCCACGGCTGTATCCGCCTAGCCAACTGGGATGCCATCCGCCTGCCCAACTTGATCCGTCCGGGTGCCACCGTGGAAATCCGGTAGCACCTACCCCCGGTCGCCGCGTGCCACACCATGCCAACCCATCAAAAATTTTTGCTCCGCGTCGCGCTGATAGGCGGGCTCTTGATCTATCTGTTCACAGATCTTTGGCTCTGGCACGGCCCGCTGCGCCGCCAAATCGACCGATTTCACCCGAGCGGCTCACGGGTGGTGGCGCGCGTCATGGGACACCCCATCACCCGTGGCCAGCTCGAACGCGCCGTGCGCGCGGGCCTCTGGCTCGATGGAAAATCGATGGAGTCGCTCACGCCCGAAGCCCGTGCCCACGCGTGCGCCGCCGCACTCGAGGAGCTCATCGATCACGAGTTGCTGCGCATCAAAACCACGGAAATGGCCGCACAACTTGTGGTGAACGAGGCGGAAATCCAGCAGAGAATCGAGCAGTTTCGTCATCGTTTCGAGTCGCCAGAAGCGATGCAATGTGCGATGAAATCACAGGGCATCACCGGGGATGGTGGGCTTCG
>JBDLWH010000041.1:0-2898 GCA_039804325.1 Verrucomicrobiota bacterium | reverse complement strand
CTTTCTCTAATGTCTTGGCCGCCCCCGTCGGGAACCGCCCCTCTAAGTAGCGAGAATGAATAAA
The DNA here is from genome assembly GCA_039804325.1 of Verrucomicrobiota bacterium. Lineage (GTDB taxonomy): Bacteria > Verrucomicrobiota > Verrucomicrobiia > Verrucomicrobiales > Akkermansiaceae > Luteolibacter. Next base: position 2,834 of record JBDLWH010000041.1, on the reverse strand, counting down.
ATACAAGCCGACTGCCACGATGTGAACGAGAAAAATGATGATGAGTCCGCGAAAGATCCAAGAGCCACCCTCGTCCACGGCCATATCGGCGGGACTTGGCGCGATGGCTGCACGTTGGTGACGGTTATATGTGACGGCGTTCAGGCGGCGAAAGATGCCTTTGGTGACCGGTCGCCGTTTGACGGGAAGAAGTTGATGTTTCATAACTGAGTGTTAGCGAAGTTGATGTACGAGGTCGCGGAATGCGTTGCCTCGCTGTTCATAGCCGGAAAATTGGTCGAACGAGGAAGTTCCCGGTGATAACAAAATGGTTGTGCCCCTCGGCGCAAGCCCCCGTGCCACGGCCACCGCATCAGCAAGCGTCATCACCGACTCGCTCGGAACCGCATCCCCAAACAAGGCCGCCAATGGACGCGCTATCTGACCAAAGGTCACTGTGGCCAGCGCCTTCTCTCGCAGAAGCGGAACCACCGAGCCGTAATCCAACCCCTTGTCCTTGCCTCCCGCAATGAGCACCACTGGGCGCGTCTGTGAGCGCAACGCACTTTCTAACGCATGTAAATTCGTCGCCTTGGAGTCATTCAAATACTCCACTCCGTCAAGCGTGCGGATGAGTTCACACCGGTGCGGTGGCGGCGCATATCCGTGGAGCGCCTCACGCATGCTCGCGGCAGAAATGCCTAACGTTTGACAGGCGGCGAGGGCGGCCATGGCGTTCTCCACGTTATGAAGACCACGCAGACTGGTGTCCCTATCCATATCTAACCATGTTTCTCCATCGTGACTAATCACGTGACCATCTGAAAACCACGTCGCTTGCGCGTCGGTGGTGGAAAATGTCACGACCTTAGCCGCTACCACTGGCACATCCTCCCCGGCTCGCACCACGGCGGTGTCTTGCGCGTCGAGATTCTCAAAAATCCTGAGCTTGGCCGCGCGATATGCCTCGACGCTAGCATATCGATCCATGTGGTCTGGAGCAAAATTGAGCCAGATTGCCACGACCGGGTGGAGCGTGCGCATGGTTTCTAGCTGAAACGAACTGAGTTCTAGCGAGACAACGCTCGGGACATGCGCCTGCAACACCACTTCCGCAAAGGGCACTCCATAGTTGCCACAGGGCGTGCCACCCAACCCCACATGGTTGAGAATACGCGCCACTAACTCGGTGGTCGTCGTTTTTCCGTTGGTGCCGGTAATGCCAATGATTTTCCCATGATAGAATCGGGCGGCCAACTCGATCTCCCCAATAACCTCCCCTGCCCCTCGCGCAAACGCGGCCACATAGGTGCCATAACTGTCGATACCCGGGCTCACCACCAATAGATCCGAGACCACTCCATGCCCATGCGCCTCGCTCGCGTTGGGATGAATCTCCACTCCCGCTGGCATCTCGCCAAAGGCGTCCTCACCCGCCACATCCCACGCAGACACCCGTGCCCCCTCCCGCAGCGCCAATTGCGCGGCGGCCCGCCCACTGCGCCCGACTCCCAAAATGGCAACATGTTTTCCGATAAGATTCATAGGCGTATCCATTAAGCAATTTTGAGAATGGCCAGGCCGAACAAGGCAAACATAATTGATAGAATCCAAAACCGCACGATCACCTGGCTTTCGTGCCACCCGAGGAGCTCGAAGTGATGATGAATGGGCGACATCTTGAAGATCCGCTGTTTGCGCAGTTTGAAGCTGCCGACTTGGAGAATAACGGACATGGCCTCCATCACGAATACTCCCCCGATGATCACAAGCAGGAGTTCCTGCTTCGTGCAGATGGCCGCCGTGCCCAATGCCCCACCTATCGCCAGTGATCCGGTATCCCCCATGAACACCTTCGCCGGGTGACAATTAAACCATAAAAACCCAAAACCCGCTCCCACTAAAGCCATCAGAAAAACCGCTAGCTCGCCAATGAAAAGATTGTGCGGAATCACCAAATACTCGACCGCCATGAAATAGTGCCCTGCCAAATACGCTAACAACGAGTATGCCAAGGCGGCGCTGATCGTACACCCCGTGGCTAGACCGTCTAAACCATCCGTGAGATTCACCGCATTCGAGCAGCCAACTATGATCAACGCAAAAAACGGTATGATCATCCCATGCAGATTGATAAGCGAAAACTTGAACAACGGAAAACAAATCGCATCTATCCCAATCGGATTGTTTGGACCTAACCGAAACCCCGCCTCCCCAGCCGCTATCTGACCCGCACTCGCCCCTATCCCCGATATCTCTGGCTTGTAATAAATAAACGCCGCCGCTATCAACGCGATGAATATCTGCCAGAAAAGCTTGGTCCGCCCACTCAATCCATCAGATTTTTTTTCCTTCACCTTGCGGTAGTCGTCGCAAAGCCCTAACAACCCGCAAGCCCCCATGGTGCAGGCACAAACGGCGACGAAAGGGTTAAGTGGGCGAGCACAGACCAGAGTGGACACCAACACCGCGCCTAAAATGAGCACCCCTCCCATCGTGGGCGTGCCGATCTTCCCACCGTGCAATTCGGCCAGCCTGTGGACTTCGGCCGCCGAGCGAATGGGTTGGCCAATTTTGAGAGATATCAACCGGCGAATCACCCATGGGCCCATCGCCAAAGAAATCATAAAGGCGAGCAATCCGGCACTGACGGCGCGAAAGGTGATGTATTGAAACAGGTTGAGAAAGGAGAAGGCATGAGCCCACCCGGAATGGCCGGATGCTTTTTCGGCCTCGAAACATTGGTACCAGAAATCGTAAATAGCGGGAAGCATTAGGAACGTGGGAAAGCGTTATTCATTACCTGTTCAACCGTGGCGGATCGACTGCCCTTGAACAGCACCACGTCGCCGGAT
>JBDLWH010000040.1:0-7753 GCA_039804325.1 Verrucomicrobiota bacterium | reverse complement strand
GTCGTCGAAGGTCACACCCGGCTCCGCGGCAAAGTCATCATCGAACAAGCCCAGGGCGACATCTCCATGGGCATCTACGGCCCATAACCCGGCGCACCTACCCACGCACCGAACATTGAGCGCCTTATCGCGAAATCACGAAACGACCAGGGCACTCACCCTCGCGAAATCACGGTTTTTATTTTACCCAATTCTGAAATCCATCGACTTACCCTGAAAACCGGCAACTTCAGCGAAGCCGACACGCAAATAACGAGCGATTATCGATGAAACTCGCAATTTTGGTTGCGCCATCGAGTGGCGTCGAGTAACTGAGGCCGACAAATCGCATTATTATGATCACGGACCCTATGGACGGCGCGCAGGCGCTCATCAAGACGTTGGATGAATTGGGCATTGAGTTCATCTTTGGCTACTCCGGTGGGGCGGCCATCCCTATCTTTGATGCCCTGGAAACCGTCAAGACCCAGATGAAATTCATTTTAGCGCGTCATGAGCAGGGCGCGGTACACATGGCCGACGGCTACGCGCGAGCCACCGGCAAGCCGGCTGCGGTGCTGGTCACCTCAGGGCCGGGTGCCGGCAACACGGTGACGGGCTTGATGACGGCGATGATGGATTCCGTGCCGATGCTCGTCATTTGCGGCCAGCAAGTGACGTGGATGCTGGGCAAGGATGCGTTTCAGGAAGCGGATATTTTCGGCATCACCATTCCGGTGGTGAAGCACAATTACCTCGTCAAGGACAGCAATGCCCTGCCCCGCATCGTGCGCGAGGCCTATCATATTGCTACCACCGGCCGCCCAGGCCCCGTGCTCATTGACGTGCCCAAAAACATTTCCCAAGGGCCATTCACCGGTGACATGAATCCAGATCTCGATCTCCCGGGGTATGATCCATCCGCCTCATTTCAGATTTGCCCCGCCGCGGTGAAACGGGCAACCGACCTGATAGGCAAGGCGAGACGTCCAGTGATTCTGGCCGGGCAGGGCTGCATGATTGCTCGCGCGGACAAGGAGCTCCTGCACCTAGCGGAAACCCTTCGTTGCCCGGTCACCACCACACTGCTGGGCAAAGGCGCATTCCCCGAAACCCACCCGCTCGCGCTGGGCATGATAGGCATGCATGGCACGGCCTACGCGAACAAAGCCGTCGTCGAGTGCGATCTGCTCCTCAATATCGGCTCGCGCTTCGATGACCGCATCATCGGCCAACCCACCAAATTCTGTAAAGATGCCAGCATCATCCATATTGACATCGACCCCTCAGAAATGGGCAAGATGATCGAACCCACCGTGCAGATCGTCGGCGACGCCAAAGTCGCCCTCACCGCGATCAATGCCGTCATCGCACCGCTAGAAACCACCGACTGGCTCACAAAACTCGATGGATACAAAAAGAAGTATCCGTTATCCTACAAGAAACAAGGTGGGCTGCGCATGCAACAGGTGATCGATGAACTCTATCAGCTCAGCGGAGGCGAAGCCATCGTGGCCACCGATGTGGGCCAGCACCAGATGTGGGCGGCCCAGTTTTACAAGAATGACAAACCGAATCATTGGCTCTCGTCGGGTGGCGCGGGCACCATGGGCTTTGGGTTTCCCGCCGCGATTGGCGCGCAGTTCGCGTATCCCGAGAGCTTGGTGATTTCGTTTTCCGGCGACGGGGGGTTCCAAATGACCTTGTTTGAGTTGGCCACGGCCGCCCTCCACAAGTTGCCCATCAAAATCGTGGTGCTCAATAATCACTACTTGGGCATGGTCCGCCAGTGGCAGGAGTTGTTTTACGACGACCGCACCTCCGGCGTGGATCTGATCGGCAACCCGGACTTCTGCAAACTCGCTGGTGCCTACGGCATTCCCTCGGTCCACATCAAGCGACCAGCGGATGTGACGCGCATGCTAAAAAAGGCGCTTGCCTATCACGACGGTCCATTTTTGATCCACGCCGAGTGCGTCAAGACCGATAACGTGTTTCCCATGATACCAGCTGGGGCGACCCTTGAGGACATGATCACCGAGGCTCCTCGCCATAAAATGGCTAAACCCACAGGATCCACCTGATAGGTCGCCGCCATTATCGTTAGAACATAAGATGTAGAATTGTTTTTTGACCCATGTCCCACACCATTGTGACTACAGAAACTCCCATCGCCGCGCCGGTTCTCACCCGTGGCCCCGCCCACACACTCTCCGTGCTTGTGAACAACGAGCCCGGCGTGCTGATGCGCATTTGCCAGGTATTTTCGCGTCGTGGCTTCAACATCGACTCGCTCGTTGTTTCCGAAGGGCGGAACGCAAATTTCTCTCGCATGACCATCGGTATTTCCGGTGATCCCCAAGGGCTCAGCCAGATTATCATGCAGGTGAGTAAACTCATCGATGTGATTCATTGCTTCGAGCACACCTCAGATAACTCGGTGACGAAAGAAATGGTGTTGATCAAGATCCAGTGTTCGCCAGCCGAGCGCTCGATGGCCTTGCAAATCACCGAGCACTTTGCGGGTAAAACCGTGGATCTGACCCCGACGTCGATGATCGTGATGCTCAATGGCGACAGTCCTAAGGTGGATGCCGCGATCACCATGTTCTCGCAGTTTAACATTATCGAAACCGTGCGCACCGGCAAGATGGTCATGGCCAGGGGCGAGCAGCCCACTTGACGCTCACGGATCACCGCGCAGAGCTCTGGCCGAGGCAATGAGGGATGGCGAGAATACCCGGTCTTGCGGGGTGTCGCATGCTGTGTTACTGGCCGTGGCGCATGAGTATGGCAGATCGTGATTATCATCGGCAAGCGACTCGCGCGGGCGACGGCTTTTGGGCGCAGCTCCCGCCGGTGGTCAAGGGGTTGCTGCTTGCCAATGTCGGGATTTTCATACTCGACTATCTGATACTGCCATCATTGCTAGGGTTGCAAGTCGATCGGTTTCATCCGCCGCCGATCGTGGAATGGGGAGCCTTTTCGATTTCCTCGGCGCTCACCCATCTGCATCTTTGGCAGTTTGTGACCTTTCAGTTTCTTCATGGCAGTCTGGGCCATGTGATGTTCAATGCCATCGGCATCTATTTCTTCGGTCCGTGGATGGAACGATGGTGGGGATCCCAAAAATTCTTGGTTTTTTACCTGCTCTGTGGGGCGGCCGGGGCCGCGTTTTTCACGATACTCACGACCATGGGAGTGCTCCCAGAGGGCCAGGAATCGATCTTGATCGGCGCATCCGCAGGCATCTACGGGATTTTCATCGGCGTGGCGGTCATCGCCCCGAATCTGCGAGTGGCCCTGCTTTTTCCGCCCATTGAGTTATCCATGCGGCAACTTGCCATAGGTCTGATGGGGATTTCCATCGGGGCTATTTTGCTCAATCTAGGGGGCAACGAGGGCGGCGAGGCCGGCCATTTGGGAGGCGCAATTCTAGGATTCATTCTGATGCGCCACCCGCAATGGTTGGGCAGCGGGGGCCGCCACATTGGGCAGGATAGACGTGGCTCACCACCGCCGGTTGAGTCGAAATTGAGGCCGCGATCGACGATGACTCGGGAGGAGGATTCGGCCGTGGACGTCATTCTCGACAAGATTTCACGTGATGGCTTCCAAAGCCTCACCCAAGACGAGCGCGCCATCCTCCGCCAAGCCGCCCAACGCCAGCACCCCGACCCATGACCGACGCCGAAATGATCAACTCCCCGGATGCCGGGAACCAACTCGCGCGGTTACGTGCCATCATGCACCGTCTGCGCGCGCCGGGTGGCTGCCCGTGGGATGCCGAGCAGACGCACGCATCGCTGGTCCCTCATCTCATCGAGGAGTCTTATGAAGCGGTGGACGCCATTCAACGCGGAGATGGCCAGCACCTCATGGAGGAACTCGGCGATGTCCTGCTTCAAGTGGTTTTCCACAGTGAACTCGCCGAGGAAACCGGCCAATTCAATCTCGACGATGTGGCTCGCGGCATCTGCGACAAACTGGTACACCGGCATCCACACGTATTCGCCCAAAGCCAAGTCGCCACGGCGGATGCGGTGCTCCAACAATGGGACGAGATCAAGCGCGCCGATAAAGGGCACGAGTCACATCCATTCCTCCATGGCATTGGCAAGGGCCTGCCGGCCCTGCTGCGCGCCGCCAAACTCCAGAAAAAGGCCGCCAAGGTTGGCTTCGATTGGCCCGATCAGGCCGGCGTGCTCGCCAAAGTGCGCGAAGAACTCGAGGAATTGGAAGCCGCCGTGTGGGCCGATGACCCGGCATCCGTGGCCGAGGAACTTGGCGATCTGTTCTTTTCGGTAGTCAACTTCGCGCGATTCCGCCGCCTCGACCCGGAGGTGGTCATGGCCTCAGCCAACACAAAGTTTGAAAATCGCTTCGCCATCATGGAGCGCGACCTTCAACAAAACGGCCTCGAACTGGCCAACGCCACCTTGGACGAAATGGAAGCATCTTGGGAAGTCGCTAAACGCACGCGCTAACTGCAACATGCCCACCTGGTGGGTGGCGCGCTTCACGTTGCTCCATCGGTTGCTGTACATCGACCGAAACCCGGACGTCACCGCCAAGTGCGAGGCCAATGTCTTCTCGGTCATCCGGTAGGTGTATTTCTCCAACGTCGATCACAAGTCGCTGGGGGTCTGACCGTAGTGGTCTGCCGCCAAATTTCTCGCCCCACTATGGATGATCAGTAAAAACCTCTAAATAATTCTTGGAAACCAAAAAAGAATCGCCATGTTTCCGGTTGAAGAATTTTTTTTTCACCATCATGACGGGTTCGAGAGGTATTTTGGCATCCGTTGATGGAACGCATTGAGTTCTTTGTTTTGGCAAGCCATTGCCGATGGGCATCACAGAAATCCAATCACATGAAACGCAAAATCCAAATCGCGGACTCATTCACCACAAGCAGTCCCCCTATCCTAGGCCCCTTGCGGGCTTTACGCGCGGCGGCATTCCTCGGCGCGCTTTTTGGCGCCTCACCCATTCAAGCCGCCGATGCTTTGATTGGTCGCTGGATCTCTGGACCTAACAACCTTGCGGACACCTCAGCCTTTACCGCGCCGGGCACGCATGACGGCGTGGCCGTGGGATCCAATGCGGCCGCGCTCGCATGGAGTGTGGACGTGCCCGTCGGTTTTCCACCTGGGAACTCCTTGGATCTCGCAGCCAACAACGTCGCGGTGCAGATCAATAACACCGCCACCGACGATGCGAGTTATCAGAACACCTTCGACAACGGCATTGCCGATAAATTCACCGCCACCTTTTGGTTTAAGGGTGCTGCGCCGGGCAACTTAGAAGGCACTTGGTTTGGCAAGAGCGGCAATACCCCGAATGGCTGGAAATCGCGCCCACTCGGTAGCTTGGTCCCGCTCACAAGTAATCAAACAGTCGTGGATTTCACCATGCGCAGTAATACGTCGGAACCCATTGGGTCTAGCATGACTTCCACCCCGACCGCTTACACGGACGGAGCGTGGCACCATGTGGCCCTTGTTTTCGACAAAACGGCCTCTTTTCGTAAGCTCTATGTGGATGGAACGTTGAGCAAAGGAACCACCGGCGGAACCTACTCGGTGAATTTTGCCTCAGGGAGCCATTTGGTCATCGGTGGCAACCAAGGAACTGCCGCCGGTTCCGCGATCAGCAACTTCTTCCCCGGCAAGATGTATGACGTGCGGATGTATAATTACGCGCTCTCTGCGGGCCAGGTGACGGATGTTTTCAATCCGCCCGCTTTGCCGTCCAGCAAAGAAATCACCTCGTTCACCTTCCCTGGAATCGGTAATGCCACCATTCTCGGAACCAACATTTCCATGACCGTGCCCTATAGCACGAACGTGGAAACTTTGGCTCCTACCTTCGTGCATACCGGCGCATCGAGCACGCCGGCATCCGGCAGCACCCAGGACTTCACCACGCCAAAAACGTACACCATCACCGCTGGCAATGCCTCGACCACCAACTACACGGTCACGGTAACGAAAGCCCCGATCAGCGCGGCCTGCGACATTCTGAGTGCCACGTTGGGCTCGTATTCATCCTCGATTGTCGGGACCGCCATCACGCTCTATGTGCCATTTGGCACGGATGTGACGGCCCTTAATCCGACGCTCACGCATTCCCCGTTCGCCACGGTTTCCCCGCTTTCGGGAAGCACCCAAGATTTCACCAACCCGGTGAGCTACCTGGTCACTGCCGAGGATGGCATCGCCAGCAAGACTTACTCGCTGACTGTGGCCACGACCAATCTCTGGACCAACAATTCTGGCGGCCTTTGGTCTTCCGACACCCATTGGGATCCCGCCATGGTGCCGACTTCGGCGGACACGACCGTCCTAGGTTTCCAAACGGCCGGTACCTACACCTCCACCCATGATGTGGGCGCTGCTTTCAACGTGAACCAGCTCGTCTTTAGCGCGCCGACCATCACGCTCGATGGTCAGAGCCTCCAGTTCGCAGGCCTCGCCCCAGCGATCGTCCAAAGCGGGGCGGCCCCCGTGACGATTTCCAACGCCCTTAATCTCGGTGCCGGCATGACTGTCGGTGGTTCCGGTGCTGGCGCGGTCACCCTCGACGGCACCATCTCCGGCGGCTCCCTGACCAAGCTCAGTCCCGGCAGCCTGACGCTCAGCGGAGCAAACACCTACAGCGGCGGCACCACCATCAGCAATGGCATGCTCACCATCGGTGCCCGAACGGCATTGGGCAGCGGCCCGGTGACTCTCGCTGGCGACACCTCCATCGAGCAAGTGAACTTCGAAGGCTTCGGCGTAGACGGAATCCTAGCCAATAACGTCACCCTGAGCGGTGGCTTGGTGAAGTTATTTTTCAGCCACAGCCCTACCAAAGATATCACCTTAGGCGGCGTGGTTTCCGGTGCCGGCGGCTTCCACATCTCCGGTGGCCAACGGGGGCTTACCCTGGCAGGGAACAATACCTTCAGTGGCGGTATTACCGTGGACGCTTCCGGGAGTGGCGTCAGGATTGCTGCAAGTCATGTCAACAGTTTTGGCACCGGGCCGCTCAGCCTCGGCGCGGGCGCGAGTGCTAATTTGAATTACATCGGCGATCACAACCTGCCCTCATTGACCCTCAACGGAGTGGTCCAGCCAAAAGGCACCTACGGATCCACCGCCTCCGGTGCGAGCACGGTGGATAACGCCCACTTCTCCGGCACTGGCACGGTGACGGTCGGCCCGAGAATGCTCGCCTTCGATTTTGGAATCTATGGCCCCGGGGTGATCACCGGCACGAACATTGCTGTGACCGTGCCATTTGGAACCGATGTCACGAGCCTCGCACCGACTTACACGACCTCATTTGGGGCGACCGGCGATCTGGCATCTGGCTCGACTCAAGACTTCACGACTCCGCAGACCTACACCCTGACCTCCGGGATCAGCACCGAGGCCTACCTCGTCACGGTCACCATCGCGGATAACCTTCCGCCTACCATCTTTAGCTGGATCACGTCAGTTTCAGGTACATGGAGCGATGGGCTAAACTGGACCACCGATGTGGGCGTGGGCCTTCCTCCCTTACCCGCCGGGCAGGCTGACTACGTGTTCAATTTCAATCAAGCCGCCACCTACACGGCCAGTCAGAATCAGAGCATGGGATTCGTGCTCAACAAGATCAACTTCGGTGGCTCAGCCGTCACTTTGAATGGCAATAGCATGGCACTAACGGCCAATGGTCTTGTGCTGCCAGAGCTCAATCAGAACAGCGGCAGCGCTATCACCGTGGCCACCAACCTCGTTCT
>JBDLWH010000039.1:0-2615 GCA_039804325.1 Verrucomicrobiota bacterium | reverse complement strand
GAATCAGGGACCATGCTCGAGAAGATGATCACGACGAAGAGGAAGGGCATGTTCGAAAAGACTTCGATGAGGCGTTGAGCCGCCAGATCGAACCAGCCGCCAAAGAAGCCCATCATCATGCCGAGGGTAACGCCGATCAGATAGACGATGGGTAGATAGATCAGAGCCGCCTTGAAATTCACCTGAAGTCCGCCGTAGAGGTAGGCGAGCACGTCGTAGCCCTGAGAGGTGGTGCCGAGCCAATTGCCTTCTTCGGGCATGGGGGGAGCGGGGTGGTATTTGATGGCGCGCAGTTCGCTGACGGGTGCCTGGAGGAACGCCTCTTGAGATCCCTCGCCGAGGAAGTGTTCCGTGAGCAGTTTGCCCGTGAGATAGTCAGCATGGTAAACCGGCATGCCATCGGGGTTCCAACCCTCGACGGGCCCGGAAAGCCGCCCGTGCCGCAGCGTGTATCGCAGGTGGATTTTTGCTTCGGCCACATCGTCATATTTGGCGGCCAGGCCGCTATACGGGTGTCGGCTGCCGATTTCGTAGTAAAGGCCATCGTTTTGAATGAGGGCGCGTGATCGTGGTGGCAGGGTATCGCCGGTGGGATCGTAGGGGATGGGAGGAAGGATCACGCGGCCGTCGCCGAGCGCTTGGAAGGATTTTTTGAGTTGGCGATAATTGACGGGGGCCTCGGCAGGTGCTCCGGTGATGCCTAAATCCTTGTTCTTCAAATCGCTGCATGCAAAGGCCGGGAAAAGCCAGCGCCCGTGGTAATGCACGGCCAGCGCTCGCTTGCCGACCACCACCTGGTCGAGCATCGCGAGACCGCCAAGGGCGAGCAGAATGAGCAGCGAGTAATAGCCGCGCTTGATCTCGCAAAACCGCCGAATGCGTCTTACGCTCAGCGGGTTACGTGGTCCGCTGACCAACGAGCGTGTGACCATCGTGAGTCCGCAAACGGCTAAGAGCACCGTACTGAGCCAACCAAACCACGGGAAACCGCGGCCGGTATGGAGCCATGGGATTTGGCGGCTTGTTTCGAAAAACCAGCGACCGGTGGGCAATGCGATGTGCAACGCCTCGCCGGTGATGGCCAGGGCTGCGATGAGGGTGATGCCTATGCCGAGCGCTCGCATGGTCATGTAAATTTGATACGAGGGTCCACGATGGCCACGAGAAAGTCGGAGATGATATGGTCAAGCAACATCAAAAAGGCGGCGACGCTTAGGGTGCCCATGATGACGGGCACATCACGCGCGATGACGGACTGGTATTCTAACAACCCGAATCCTTGGATGTCGAACACCGTCTCGATGAGCATTGAGCCGCCGATAAAAAGGGAGACCAGATCGCCGAAACTTGTGGCGATGGGGATCATCGAATTACGAAAGGCGTGGCCAAAAACCGCTTGGCGGAAACTCGCGCCCTTGGCCACCGCGGTGCGCACGTAATCGGCCGCCAGGTTGTCCATCAGGTTGTTCTTGGTCATCATGGTGAGCATCGCGAACGAGCCAACCATGTAGCACATCAGCGGTAGCACCGTGTGGTGGGCCAAATCGCGGGTTTTGCCCCATGAGTCGAGTTGGTCGAAATTCGGGCTGGTGAGGCCGAAGAGGGGGAAGAGGTTGAGGCGAGCGCCGAGTTGGACCAACAGGATGGCACCTAGGGCAAATCCGGGAATCGAGTAACCGATAAAAATGAGCACCGACGAGGCAGAATCGATGAAGGTTCGGTGTTTGAGGGCCTTCAAGACGCCTAGGGGCAGGCAGACCGCGTAGGTGATGAAGGCGGTGAGCAGGCCGAAATAAAGCGCGATGGGCATGCGCGCGAGAATCATTTCGTGTACCGGATCGTTGTAAACCGTCGAGCGGCCCATGTCGCCTTGCAACAGCCCGGAGACGCGCGTCTGGTAGATCACCGCTCGTGGGGCATAGTCCGGCAGCGATTCGGTGCCTGGGTTGCGGCGCGAGAATCGCTGCTGGCGGTCAAGCTTGGATTCGTAGCGCACTTTCCAGCCTTCGGATTCCACGGGTTGGGAGGTGAGGGCGAATTGGGCGCTGCTGATAGATTCGCCATGTCGAGTGACGCGCACCGCGCGCCCGTCGCCGCGCAGCACGACCATGGCGGTGGTTGAGGGGTCGATTTCGTTGTTGATGCGTTCGTCGCTTGGCTCATTGAAGGCGGCTTTGGAGATGCGGACTTCGCGCGGGGTGATGCCCAACCACTGGCCGTAGGCGACGAAGACGTTGTGGTTGAGTCCGAACAACTCTTCGAGTTCCTCGAGTTGTTCTTCGCTGAGTCCGCTCTGTCCTTGGCTAGCGGATGACGATCGTTTGGCGCCGTGGTCGGCACCGCGAGCGGCATCTTGGAGCATGCGGTCGAGTGGGCCGCCGGGGACGAAGCGCGTGATGGTAAAGACGAGCAGGGTGATCCCAATCAAGGTGGGGGGGATGAGAAGCAAGCGGCGGAGGAAGTAACTTTTCACACGAAGGTTCCGACGGTTCTAGCCGATACTCAGGGTCATGCAAGCCCGCACATCGACGATGCGTCGCGTCGAGAAATTTACGGCTTGGTTCATGAACGGAAGTTTGCGCTGGTTCCTGCCGTGGAGGCATGCACCATTCCGG
>JBDLWH010000038.1:0-5614 GCA_039804325.1 Verrucomicrobiota bacterium | reverse complement strand
AATCCCACCTGACAGCCGACGGGAATGCCACGGCCTAACAACCTGTCGAGCGTGTCTTGCGCGCTTTGGCGGCGAAAGAAGGTGGAGGATTGGTAGGCGATGCCCAAGCGTTTTAGGCCTTTCGAATAGATAGCGCCTGGCATTTTGCGGAATGTGGTCACACGGATGTGGGCCATACGCAGGAAGGGGAAATACCCGAAGAAGATGCCCCCGCCGATGCCAAAGGCCATGGGCTCGGAAATGTCCAAGCCGTGAAAGCGGAGCAGATTGATCATCGCGCCGCTTTCGCAATGCGTGGTCTGCTTGTGGGGAAAATCAATAGTGACGTCGGTCATGGAAAATCGGGGAGAAATCAGTCGCGCAGTTCGCGACCAGTGAGTTGGATAAACACATCTTCGAGTCCGTGGGCACCGGGATGGGCGGCGGTGAGTTCTGCGGGCGAACCCTCGGCGATGGTCGCGCCGTTGTCGATGATGGCGACGCGTGAGCAAAGCTCTTCGGCTTCCTTGAGGTAATGGGTCGTATAAAGAAGTGTCATGCCCTGGCGATTGAGGCGGGCGAGGTTCTCGTAGATGAGCAAGCGTGATTGAGGGTCCACGCCCACGGTGGGCTCGTCGAGGATGAGCAGTTCGGGTTCATGCAAAAGACCGGCAATGAGGTTGCAGCGACGTTTCATCCCGCCAGAAAATCCCCCGACCACACGCTTGGCCGCAAACGACAGACCGAGTCTCTCTAACCAAGCATCGACCCGCTCGCGTAACACCGACCCGCCCAGCCCGTGCATCCGCCCGAAAAACATCAGATTCTCGCGCGCGGTGAGCGTCGGATAGAGCGCAATATCCTGCGGAACCATCCCGATGAGCGCTTTAAACGAATCACGCGGCGCCGCCCTATCCACCCCATCGAGAATCATGGTGCCGCTATCAGGCTTGAGCAGGCCGCAGAGCAGCGAAATGAGCGTCGTCTTGCCTGCGCCATTCGGGCCAAGCAATCCGAAAAACGCGCCCCTCTCGACGTGGAGGTGCGCGCATTGCAGAGCGGGTTCGGGATTGCCCGCGTAGGTTTTACACAATCCGTCGATCTGGAGAAAAGTCATTGTTGATAGATGGATGTGTTCTTTGGCCCGCGTTTTGTCTTTCAAACCGCCTCGAGCAGCACAAAGCCGCACGAAAAGCGGCCACTCTCAGGAACGAACATCAAGACGCGATGCCCACGCTCCATGCGCCCCGAGCGGACCAATTCGTCTAACATGATATAAGGCGACGCGGACCCGGTGTTGCCCTTGGTCACCAAGTTGGTGAACCACTTCTCACGCGGAACATCCAACCCGATGTCACGCATCGCCGCCGCAACCGGCTCAGCAAAATACATCGACGAAATGTGCGGCAAAAACCAATCGATGTCCTCAACACGCAAGCCGCGCTTGGCGGCAATCGCCTCTAGCGGGTCGCGCAGAGTGGCGCGCACGATGTGCTCGTTGAGGAGTTTGACATCCTGCTTGATCGCGAAAATCGATCGGGCACCCCATTCGGCATGACTGAGGTGGAGCCAACTTTGCAACGAACTATCAGCCAGTTTTTCCGCCCCCATCACCATGCAGGCCGGCAATTCATGTGCCGCCGATGAAAGCTCGATCCACTCGATACGCAGCGACATCGGTCCCCGTGGCGCAGGTTCTAACAACATTGCCCCCGCACCATCCGAGAGCATCCAACGCAAAAAATCTTTCTCAAAGGCGATTTGCGGATGGGCCTGGAGGGCCGTGATCTGGTGCTCGGTTTCCGGCTCATAACACGCGCCGCGCAAGCACGACGAGACGAGTTCCGAGGCGGCGGCAACCGCGCGCTGTGCCTCGCCGCATTTCACGGACAGCCAAGCATGTTTGAGCGCCGCAGCTCCCGCCACGCAGATGCCGGCAAAGGCCACCGCCTCCATGCGTGGCCAGCCCAACTCGCCATGCACCATCACGCCGTGATTAGGCATGAGTTGGTCCGGTATCGAGGTGCCCACTGATAGACAATCGACGCGCCCCACCTCGCCCAAGCCGCGGATGGCATGGGCGGTAAGTTGGGCATTGCTCATGGCGCTCCGGCCCGTGTCACGATCAATGGCATAGTGGCGGCTCTCAATGCCATTGCTGCGCAAAATAATGCGGCGCGCCCGCGAGGGCTTCCCTCCCGCCATGCCCAGCACGCCCTCCATCTCATCGTTAGAAATGGGATCAAACGGCAGATACGACGCGGTACGCGTGATGTAAACTTCAGTAATCATATTGGGATAACCTTTCGTTGCCAGAGCCGGACGGTTGTTCAAAACGCTGCTTGAGCCCGGCTAATCGCTCACGCAGTAAGGGCCGCAGCAATGCCTGAAGAACCAGACTCACGGGCACCACGGTGATAATCAAAGTGAGCAAAAATATCAGATACAACAACAAGATCGGTTTACGCGCCCAGGCCCCGGGACCACCGGCCCATCTCACTAACTTGCCCCACAGAAAAAAACTGCGAGTGCCCGCCCGCTCACTCAACCACAGACGAGGATCGACCTCCACCGCTTGCAGCCCGCCTAGCAATGGCGACGCTTGCGTTTCTCGATCGTGGAGTAATGCGTCTAGCAGCGCTCGACCGAACCGCGTCGCTCGCTCAATGTCCTGGGTGGCCACACCGGCAGGCGGCAGCCAAGGCACCAAACGCCGCTTGCCCGTGTGCAACCATAATGGCGTGGTGAGCAAGGTCGCCATGGTCGGGGCGCGATCGGTCAAAACCACGTTGTCGATGAGCCGGGCACCAACCTGCGCTAACAGCCATTTCATTTTCTCCTGAGCTAGCAACCACATGTTACGGCAGGCGATGACGGTGATGACGGGCTTGCCACGCAGCATGCGCTCACCATGCGGGTGCTGGAGAAAGGCCGTAACCGGCTGACTCGGCGCAAGAAACCAAACCTGATAGGGCACGATCACCAAATCAAAGCATTCGTCCCCCGTGAGCGTCAGTGGCGCAAGCGCCGAGGGCAACATCAGCGCAGATTCTGGAAACGCATCGAAGAATCGGACCCATGGCCACGGAAATGGAAAAGCGACCACGGGCCTCAGGATTTCCCTATGAATGGCGATGCGTCCATCGGCATGGAGTGGTGCCAGCAACCGTTCGACAATGGCGTCGAGCTGCCCGGTCTGTGAATACGAGAGAACCAGCACACGCTTCTGTGGGGGACAGACCCCCGATTCTGATGATGACTGAATCACTGTCGTAGAAACGGGGGGGATCACAGAAATAAAACCCGGTAACCGCTCGCACTCGCGACGCGCCGATTAATGAATTTCTGATGGTTTGACTGGGCGGATGCGTGATACATGAACCATTTGCTCAGCACCAAGCATACTGGCACGCCTATCACCGCCAAGAAATTTTTGAATTTTTCACCCAATTGCAATCATGGCCGTATCGGTTTTGGTGAGATCATCACAAATGCCCGATGCTAATGGTCGCGCTCGGGGGGCGCTCCGCTAAGTGACAGCCTAGTGGTTAGAACCACCTTGTCCCCCACGTGGGCGCGGCCCTCGATCTGCACGAGAGCGCCCAAGCGGCCCAGCACCGTGGCCTGCATAAGCAAAACGTCGCCGGGCACGGCGCTACCCGTGATTTTGGCGTTTTGCACGGCCGCGAGCCGGAGATCTGCCATCGGAGGAATGGCCGGATCACATTGGGCGATGATGCCGCCGAGCTGCGCGATGGCTTCAATAAGCAACACCCCGGGCATCATCGGCGCATCGGGAAAATGACCTGCCAAAAAGACTTCGTCGCCGCGTAGCGTATAACTGGCTGATCCAGAATGACCTGGAACCAATGCGTCTAGCGAATCGACAAATCGAAACTCGGGACCATGCGGAAGAGATAACAACGCGGTATTCATGATAGAAGAATGAAATCAGGCTATTGGCGGCACCGAGCAAAATCCAGCCGGTATTTGATAGTCCCGGCAATCGGAGCTTTTCATGGGCGGGGTGTTCGGATTGGCTTGGCCCTCGACCATGGATATTGCCCCACAAAAGTTAGGTTTCACCCTCACCACGCCCGTCGCAAGGAGGGTTGGCCGATGAGGTGTCACGGGTTTTCGGTGCGCGCCTTTGCGAGCAGGTTTCCATCGTTGCAGGAACGCTGTTACGTGCTAGGCAAATTAGCCACCGATCCTCTCTATCCCGCTGTCCATCAAGTCATCCAATCCACATCCACTCCTCTCCTGGATGTCGGCTGCGGCATGGGCGTGCTTGCCTTCTATCTGCGCCAACGCCAATGGCTCCCTCCCATCACAGGACTGGATTATGATCCACGCAAAATCGCCACTGCTCGCAAAATCGCTCCCAGCTTTGGTGGCTCGTTAGAATTTTCTCATGGCGATGCACTCACCGCCATGCCTGCCCATTGCGGTAGTGTCACGGTGTTAGATATCTTGCAGTATTTTCAACCTGACACACGCGACGCCTTGTTACGGGAATGTGCCGCACGGGTTTCTCACGACGGAGTGTTAGTGATTCGGACCGGGTTTATCGACCAGTCGCGACGCTTCCGCATGACGCGCTTTTTCGATCAGTTAGCGGCCTGGGTCAACTGGATGAAAGCCCAGCCGGTTCACTATCCGGCCAGCGATGAATTATGCGACGTGCTCAGCGATGCCGGATTGCAGGGTGAATTCAATCCGTTGTGGGGCCGAACGCCCTTTAATAGCTGGATTGGAGTGTTTCGGCGCTCCCCGGTGATCTGAGCCAACCCACTGGCATGGTGGTGCCCCAATGGTCTTCTTCTAACATTTCGAGGACTCGTCGTAACACATCGGGTGAATGCGGCATTCCCTGATGCAATAGCACGATGGCTCCAGGAGATAGGCTGCCGCGAATCCGAGAGACAATCTTTTCCACCGGCGTGTCCACGCCATCAAACCCGCGGGCCATCCAGCCCATGACGTTCAGAGAAAACTCGGCAGCCACGAGGTTGCAGTAAGGATTTCTCATGCCCACCGGGGCGCGAAACCATTGCGGTGGCGCTCCGCTGATAGAAGATATCACCTGCTGACATTGACGAATCTCACGCCGCTGACGCCACGCCGGAAAACTCCAATACCAATACGCCGGATGGGTCTGGGTGTGATTGCCAACGAGGTGACCCGCCGCCACGATGCGTTTGACATCCTGCGGACGCTGCGCGGCACGCTCCCCGATCACGAAAAAAACAGCCTTGGCGTGATGCTTCTCTAGCAAGCGTAGAATCTCCTCCGTATCTGAACAGGGGCCGTCGTCTATGGTGAGTATCACAGACCGTTCCGTGCAGGGAAATTGCCGGATGGCACTGCCAAACAGCCTGCTATGAGGATACAACGTGCAAGCGGTTAACATCATAGCGACGACGATGAAGCCCACCACGGCCCACGGCCATCCATAAAACCAACCCAAAACCAAGGGGGCGACGTGTAACAACAACAAAAGTAGTGTGACGCCAGTGCTTGTGACCCTCAGATGCTCGCGGAAACGTGGAACGGATGTCATGGGTGGTGCTTTCTCGATAGTGTTATTTCTCACAGCGCATCTGACAAGCCGGATCACGCGCCAATCGCCTCT
>JBDLWH010000037.1:0-11498 GCA_039804325.1 Verrucomicrobiota bacterium | reverse complement strand
GCCGCCGCGTTGGATCATGGCTTGGGACTCGTAATAGTGGGCGTAGAGGTCGCAATACTCGCCGGTATATTCGAAGCGGGTATTTTTGATGATATACTTGGCACCCATGCGGACTTCCGAGGTGCCTTTTCCCCACATTTGATGGCAGAGCATGCCGACGCCGGTGAGCGACCAATAGTTGAGTCCGCCGACCGGGTTTTTGCCATTGTAGCCGAATCCGCCGTTATCATTTTGGCAGGTGGCCAGATAGGCGAGGCCCTTGTTGATGCACGGGATCATGTTGCGATACTTGAGGCCAGTGTGGCTGCACGCTTTGAGCGCCTGGATTTGCCACCCGGCCACCGAGACGTCGCCGCCGGATTTTTTGTATCCATAGGCCCAGGCCCCCTGATCGGCTTGGTTGTCGATGATGAATTGGCCGGCTTTTTCGGTGACCTCCTTGAGGTTAGGCACGGTGTGTTTGAGGTCTTTGGAAAAGGTGGTGGCTTCGGCCAGCGCATAGGTGGCGATGGCGTGTTCATAACAAAACGGTTGGGCGGAAAAGTTGGTGCCGATTTTGCCGTTATTTTTCATGCCTAGGTCCACGAGATAGACGATGGCTTTGAGGCATGAATCGCCGAATTCCTCGGAGGCGGTGGTTTCGCAGTGGCCGAAATACGCGAGGAGTGCCAGGCCGGTCATGGCGGTGCTATGGGCGTCGCCCCAGGAGCCGTTGGGTTTTTGGTTAGCCTTGAGCCATCTAAGGCCATTCATCACGGCATCTTCGCAAGCAGGCGTGCCGCCATTTTCGGTGAGGCGTTGGAGGCGGTCGTCCTTGGAACAACGCTTGCCCATGGTTTCGGGAATGAGGCCGAAGAGTTTGCTCATGCCGCGGCCGGTGCCCATGCCGCTACCGAATCCTTTGCCGAAGCCATTGCCACTGCCAGAGCCGCCCATGCCGCCGGTCATGCCGCCGGTGCTGAGGGAAGTGAGCGTGGCCATAGCGCCGAAATTTTCGCCGGGATCGGGGATGGAATACGATGAGGTGGAGCCTTCGACAAAGACGCGCTTCACATTGGTCGTCGGAGTGATTTGGGCGCGTTTTTTGGTATTCACCTTGGTACTAGCGCTGCGATCGCCGCCGCCGCCGCCGCTAGGGATGAAATCGACGATAGGTTCGGGCTCGCGGATGACTTGGAATATCCAGATGGCCCCGATGAGCAGCACGATGAGATGGATGAGGATGGCGAAGGTGAGGGCACCACCACCGAGTTTCGCCCAGAATCCCAAGTGATGTCTTTCGGGGGCGAGATGGATCTCCTGATTGGAGTGGGGTTTTCGGTCATTCATGGCGGGGGGTCCAAGATAAGACTTGGATCACCCTGACTCGTTGCCCGAGAAAATGAAAGAGAGAAATGAGCCGTGGCTCGTTAGATGTGCGGACGTTCTTTTACGTTGTTGCCGCCGGTGCTCAGGAAGCGGTAATAGACTTCCATCATGAGAGTGCCTAGGCACGTGCTCATGACCTTGTTAGGTACGTGGGGGCTGCCGGCTGGGTTATTCCACGCGCCATCTGGTTGCTGATTGGTGAGCATCTGGTCGCGGAAGAGGTCATTATATTTTTTCCAATCTGGTCCGCCGCGTTGCATCATGGCCTGTGATTCGTAGTAGTGGGCGTAGAGGTTGGCGTCTGAGGTGTAGTCGAACTTGGTATTTTCGGTGATATACTTAGCGCCTTTGCGGACAGGGCTACTTTGGCCCTTATCCCACATTTGGAAGCAGAGCATGCCCACACCGGTCAGGGTGAAATAGCTGTTTGCGGTTACGGGAGATTTGTTATTGTATCCGAATCCGCCGTTATCGTTCTGGCAACTGGTGAGGAAATCTAATCCCTTATCGACAACAGGCTTCAAGCCGGGGAACTTGATGGCTGTATGGCTGCACGCCTTGAGTGCCTGGATTTGCCAGCCGACGACGGACGAGTCACCGCCGGTTTTGGTATAACCATAGGACCAAGCGCCGTTGGAGCTTTGGTTGTCGATGATGAACTGGCCAGCTTTTTGAGTGACCTCTCTGAGGTTAGGGATGATGGGCTTGAGATCCTTACAGAAAGTCGTGGCCTCGGCTAGGGCATAAGTGCCGATGCCGTGCTCATAGCAGAATGGTTGGGCGGCTTGGTCTGATCCTAATTTCCCGTTATTTTGCATGCCGACATTGACGAGATAGACGATGGCCTTGAGGCAGGAATCGCCAAATTCTTCGGAGGCAGGGGTTTCGCAATGGCCGAAATACGCGAGGAGAGCCAAGCCGGTCATGCCGACCTGATTGGTATCGCCCCATGAGCCATCGGGTTTTTGGTTAGCTTTAAGCCAGCGGAGTCCTTTAACGACGGCTTCTTCGCAAGCAGGGGTGCCGCCGTTTTGGGTGAGGCGTTGGAGGCGGTCGTCCTTGGAACAACGCTTGCCCATGGTTTCGGGAATAAGGCCGAAGAGTTTGCCCATGCCGCCGGCGGTGCCCATGCCGCTATTTCCTTTGCCAAAGCCCGAGCCGCTGCCAGTGTTGCCGAGGCCGCTGTTCATGCTGCCGCTGCTCAGAGAGGTGAGGGTGGCCATTTCGCCAAAATTTTCGCCGGGATCGGGGATGGAATACGATGAGGTCGCTCCTTCGGCAAAGACCCGCTTCACATTGGTTGTCGGGGTGATTTGCGCGCGCTTTTTCGTCTTCACTTTCGACGTTGCGCCGCGTTCGCCGGGGCCACCGCCGCCGTCGGGCAAGAAGTCGATTTTTTTTTCGGGTTCGCGGGTGATTTGGAAAACCCAGACGGCCCCGATGACCAAGACGATGGCATGGACCAAGATGGCGAACGTCAGAGCGCCACCGCCGAGCTTAGACCAGAATCCCAAGCGGCGTTTCTCATGAGTGAGATGAGTCTCTTGAACGGCGTAATCTTCGAGTTGGTCCATGGCAAAAAAGAGTTTGGTGTCGGATCAAGCGACTATAGGTCAGGATCCCCTGCCTGGAAAGTCACATTCGTGAGTTTGGCGCGGGTGAGGGCGTCGAGCACGTTGACTACGCGTTCATATTTCGCTTGTTCGTTGGCGTAGATGGTGACCAGCACGGTAGATTTCGAGGCGTCGCTGGTTTCACGAAGTTGATTCAGGTTGTTAGCCAACTCGGGTAAATCGGTATTTTCGGGTGTATCGAGTGGGTCTTCGTTGAGATAGACTTGGCCATCATCCTCGATACGGATGGCGATTTCGTCCGGGGTGTCGGTGGCGGTGGTCGTTTCGACTTTACCTGGGAGTTTCGTGTTGTGGGCGTTCTCGACTTGGACAGAGCCGGCCAAGACCATGAAATACAACATGATGACAAACACGACATCAACCATGGGAGCGATCTGGAACCCCAGATGCACCTCAGATGACAGCTTTCTTTTGTGGCGTCGGCTCATGCGAATTATTTGTTAGAGGCGGCAAACGAGATATCAGCGATGCCACCTTCGCCGACCACATACATCACGCGTTGGATTTCGACGGCAGGGAGGAAGCGGTCGCCACGGATGACGGCGCGCACTTTGGGGTCTTTTTCTTTTCGTGCTAAGAGGAGAGGCGTGAGTTCTGCAAGAGTGGGATACTCGCGATCATCGACCTTGACAAAGGCTTTGCTGATTTTCGCGTCCCAACGCACGTTGATAGCGATCTCGTGCTTGGTCATTTCGGGGTCGCGCTTATTGGCGTGAGGGGAAATGGGCAACACGATATTTTTATCCACTTTGAGGACTTCAGCTGTGGTGATGCTCATGAAGAAAATGAGCAACACGAGCAGCACGTCGATCATGGGAGCGATCTGAAACTCCGGTTCGCCGCTTTCGGTTCCTCCTCCTCCGCTGGCCATGGGTTCTAGGTTTTGGGGTTAATGATGGGTGGGCTTGATAGACTCAGCCTTGGGTGGAGCCATTGGCAGCACCGCCAGCGATCCAATTGGGCAGGGCCGCGTAGGTTTCCTCTTGGCCGACGTCGGCGTCCTTGAGGTATTCGTATGGGGCATTGCGGAAGAGGCTGCTGGCCTCTTCTTCGAGTTGGTGGATGCTGCCTTGGAGTTTGTTGCGCAGGAAATAGAATCCCATGAACGCGGGAATGGCGATGAACAGGCCGGAGGCGGTGGCGATGAGCACCTCGCCGATGTGGCCGGCGAGCGCGCCGGTGTCACCGATGCCGGTACTACCGAGGCTGGCGAAGGCACCGCGCATGCCGGAGACGGTGCCGAGCAGACCCACCATGGGAGAACACACCCCGATAACCGAGAGATAGTTGATGCGGGTTTGGAGGGTCGAGTTGATCTTGTCCACGCCGGCCATGAGGGCTTCTTCCGTGGCAACCTTGCCGTAGCCGACTGAGCCGAGCGCTGTTTGGACGACTTGGGCAAACGGGCTGGTGGCGTCCTTCATGGCTTGATAGGCCCCGACGTAATCGCCGGCGAGGAACGCTTCCCGAGCAGTCATGACGTCGGCTGTAGGAGTCATTTTCTTCGGGGTGGTGCGGAAGATGATATCGATGATGAGCCAGACGGTGGCGACGGAGAAGGCACCGATGGGCCACATGCACCAACCGCCTTCTTCAAGGACTTGGAGAAAGGTTTTTTTGACCTCCTTGGGGACGGTGGCCTCGACGGTCTCGGCAGCGAAGACGGTCATGGGAATGAGCAAATATGCGGCGAGAGCGACCGTATGGATGGTTTTTTTCATGGCGTGATGAGTGGAGGAGGTGATTAGGAAAACAGATTAGAGAGGTTATTTGAGGCTATCAAGTCGCTTGTTGGCGTCATTGACGAGAAAGGTGCCAGCGGCCTCGCGGACCGCCGATGTGAGTAGGGCGATGGCTTCCTCGCGACGTCCCTCGGCGTTGAGAAAGTCGGCCGCCTGGATTTCGGCGGCGGCGTTGAGGATGAGTCCGCCGGACGGGAAGAGGCAGGGCACGGAGAGGAAAGCCTCTAGCGCTTCGGGGGTGCGTTTTTCCTTCTTGAGAAGATTGGCTCTGAAAAAGGCGGCGTAGGCGCTCACATTCGCGGGCAATTTGCCCGTGCTGAGATCACGCAGGGCGGCGAGTCGATCATCGAGTTTGATCGTGGGAGGCATCAAGAGGGCTCTGCCGAGAGTCACAAACGAATCGGTTCCTTGGGCGGGAGTGGCTTCGGTGATCTCCTTGCCGAGTTCGACGCAGCCTGGCGCATCGGCCACAAGCGCACGGGCGATTAGCAAGGTGCGGGCGGCTTCGATCCAAAAATTACCGGGGATTTTAGCGGTGATGCGGAGTTCGGAGACGACGGAGTCCAAGAGTCGTTGAGCATCTTGCGGTTTGCCGGTGAGTAAGAAGGCGACGGCCTCGTTGATGGCGGCGGGTTTTTCGCCAAAGACGTGGTCGGCGGATTGGAGTGGGATAGCCTGACCGGCTTTGAACATGCCGATATCGGATTGGACCACGAGGTTGTCGCCTTGCAGAGTGAGTGAGGTGAGCGGGATGGATCGGCCGTTTTGCAGGACGATTTGGGTGGGGTCAGGAGTGCCGGACGAGGTGGCCGTGGTGGCAGCGCAGAGGCATGCCAGCAGGGAGGATCGGAGGGTGAAAGGGGAAAGCGCCATGGAAGGGTGGGTTATTTGGCTTCTTTTACGGCGTCCTTCGCACGTTGGGTGTTAACGAGTTTCGGGTGAATGATGAGTCGTTTGAGGGTCTCGCTGGCGAGTTCGCTTTCGCCGAGAGCTTTGGCGGTTTCGTAGGCTTGCCAATAGGCTTCAGCGCAGATATCGGGCAAGCTTTGATAGGCGACATAGATGCGTTGATAGATGCCGTGGGCTTTTTTGAGAAGCTCCGTAGCTTCGGCACCGACGGTCTTGGCTGACTGTTTGCGATAGTTTTGGGCGAGGAGGAGGTAGGCTTTGGCGGTGGTTTCGCCGCGGAACATCTTATCGCCGACGATGCTGAGGGCGAGTTTTTCAGCGGCGGGGAATTTATCGAGCTCCATGAGAGCCTGCAATTTGCCCAGGGTGGTTTCCTTGAATCGTGACATGCCGGGGTTATTTTCCAAGGCGTCGTCGAAAATCTTCAATGCTTCATCGGGTTGCTTGCGAGCGAGGGCGACAAACCCCAATCCGACCGGGCCGGCGTCGGAGAACATTGAGGTTTTATAGCGATCGGCAAGGCGCTTGTACATTTTTTCGGCGCCATTGAGGTCAGCGTTTTTGAGGAGGATATCGCCGCAGACGGCGAGCAGGGCGGGGCTGAGACCGGCGGGGTTATCGGAGTTGGTGGTGGCAATGCCTTTGAGATAGAGGTCGGAACGGTCGGTGCGTTTGAGCAATTGGGCGAGACGCGCGCGGGCATAATAGATGCGAGCGGCGGTGGTGGTGTTTTCTTGGCCGAGAACGATTTTGGCGAGGATTTCGACGAGTTGTTTGTCGATGGCGTCGCCGTCGATGTCCTTGGCCTTCTTTTTAGGGACGAGGGTTTTGACGAGTTCGTCGATGAGAAACTCGACTTGTTCGCTGTCGGGTTTGGCGATGCGGGATTTAACGATATCGGCGAGGAGCTCAGCGGCAGCGGGACCCTTGCCATCGCGGACCATCATTTTGGCGACCCACGAGGCGGAAAGCAGGGCGATAGGGCTCTCGGGTTTATCTTTGAGGAAGCGGCCATGAAGAGCCGCGATGCCCGCCCAATCCTTTCTTTTTTGCATCAGCGGCGTGGCGGAATCCATCGCATACTGGATGATGTCATCGGGGCTAGAGGTCTCGGCAGCCTTGAGATAGGCGGCAATGGCAGCCTGTTCATTGGCGTCAGCCTCTTGGTCGGTGGAGCTCGTTTTGCGTTTGTAGGTATCGGCGATGAGGCAGAGAATGGAGCCGTTAGCAGCGTCTTCAGGGTGTTCTTGGATGAAGGTCGTCAGATCGCGGATGATTTTCTCGGATTGGTCAGTTTCCTTGTCATTGAAATCGATGAACGAGAGGCGGTAGTGCATATCGCCAGCGTAATGACCGTCGGGGAACTTCGTGAGATAATCGCTGCATGAGGCGAGGGTTTCCTTATAGTTGTTGCTGAGGAAATTCGACATGGCCACATAATAGTAGGCGTTCTCGATGCTTTTGCTGCTAGGAAATTCTCGAAGGAAGCGAGCAAAGAGCGGAGTGGATTCCTGGAAGTTTCCTTCCATGAAAAACGCCAATCCTTGATAGAAGACGTAGCGGTCGAGATTCTCAGATTTGGGAAATTTGGTTTCGAGGCCGCGGTAAAACGAGCTAATTTCTTTCCAGTCTTTACTTTCGAGGAGGACTTCGCCGGTGAGAGTGGCGATTTGTTCGAGGTTATCAGCTGCGGGATACTTTCGCATGAACAACTCGCCCTTGGCTTTGATTTCGGTGGAGTTTTTGAGTTTGTTGTAGATGACGATTTCAGCGAAGGAGGCGGGTTGGGCGTCGGTGGTAGCGGCGTATTTGGTGCGCAGGGTTCGGAAGCAGACGAGAGCTTCTTCGTAACGCTCGAGATAAAACAAGCAACGGCCGCGGCGCATCAGGATGGCGGCATCGAAATCGGGTTTTTCTTCGATCGCCTTGCTGGCAGTTTCGGCGAGTTCGATGGCCGGCTTGAGGGAATTGAGGAGCGCCGAGGCGTTGGAGATTTTGTTGAGCGGTTTATTTTTTTCTGATGCGACGGTAGCTTCAAGGATTTTCTGATCCTTGCGCATCGATTCGAGGGCGGTCGCTTGCGTTTCGAGAATCTGGCTGCGTGGTGGCACCGAGCGATAAATGATGAGCGCCGCGTCGTAGGCATCCGCGCCGACTAATTCGTCACCACGCACGACGACCTGATTGGCATACCAAGCGATGGCGTCACGCACGCCAGCTTGGTGGGTGATGCGGTCGAGGTATGCCGAAAGGTCGTCGAGTTTGCCGGTTTCGGCGAGCAGGCCGATGACTTCGACGGCAGCGGTCGTCTGTTGGGGCGTGCGGACATCCGAGCCCATCAGGCTGCGGAAGACGGCGAGCGCCTCGTCCTTTTTCTTCAGGTTGGTATAGACTTTGCCGAGCCAGAGACCGGCTTCGGTGCGGTATTTTGGGTCTTTGGCGGCGAGTTTGAGTGATTCGATGGATTGTTGTTTTTTCTCCGGAGTGTCTTGGAGGATGCAGGCGCGGCCGACACCGAGATGGCAGCGCGATGCGTATTCGCCTTGGGGGAATCGCTTGAGGCAATCGGCGAAGCCGGTTTCGGCTGCGGCAAATTTGTCACCGAGCAGGTTGCCGAGGCCGATGTTGAAATAGAGCAATTCGAGTGGGGCGTCCTTATTGGTTCCCAGAGCGGTGAGGAGCTCTTGGATTTTCATGACGGCCAGGGCGTAGTCCTTGGCGGCAAATCCGGCCTCAGCTTCGTTGAACAATTTGTTCATACCGCCGATGGAAACCACGGGAGTAGGTTCGGCGGGTGGGGTTTGGGCAAGCGCGCGGGTGTCCAGTGCGAACCAGCAGAGAGCCACAAAGACGGCGGCGGAGGATGTAGTGGGCATGGACAACATGGTGTTGGCGCAGGGAGGAAATGGCTCCGGTAGCCGATCTGTCAAGCGGGTTTCTTTTGAAAGGGCGGTTTCTTTGTCAGAATGCGCCTTGTTGGCACGGTACCAACGAGGCGGTAATTCGGGAATTCTCTCGCGGTGAATGACGCGTCGGCAAATGAGCGCGAGGCCGGGCCATCTTCCACGAGCGCCAATCAGCGGCCAAAATAATACTCAAGCGCTTCGAGCGCGCCGGCTCCATGGATGGCGCGTGTGACCAATCCGCCGGTGGCCGTGATATGCGCGCGGATTTCCTCCACGGCATTGGGCGGGCAGGCGGTCATGGCGGCGCAGCTGGGGTCTAACATCTCCAGGTCATTGTGACCGTCGCCCATGGCGAAGCATGAGGCTGCGGAGAGTTGGTGGATTCTAGCGATTTCAGCCAGGCAGCTACCTTTATGGAAATCGCGATGGCCGAAGCGCAGGTAGATGGAATTGCGTTGCCACGCTAGGCACGGGTGGTCGGCGGCGAGTGGGGTGATGTGGGCGACGATCCATGCCATTTCTTCCTCGTTGCGGGCGATGATGCCGGCGGGTTCGCCGAGCATTTCGAGCCACTGGGCGCCGGTGTGATGTTCGACATCACGGCGGATGTGGGCGAGCAGTGCTTCGGCCTGTATGAAGAGCGCGTGGATTTCGCTCTCGCAGCGTTGGTTCCATGCTGTCTGGGGGACCCAGCGACCCTGGATGTTGGAAAAATAGATTTCGCGTTCGCGGGCGACCACCCAGTCAGGCAGGAACGGGAAGCGGCTCTCGAGAAAGCCCTCGACCATGAAGGGCATCGATCGTCCGGTATTGATTCCCCAGATGATCTGGCGGTCGTTACGCAATTTTTCGATCAGTGAGAACAACTCGGGCGGCACGGGTGGTTGCGCGGCCGGGTCGTGGAGGGTGCCGTCGAAATCGAACGACAGGATGGCCGTCGGGGCTGGTGCTGGTGGTAGAGTCTTCATTCCATCAGATGGCGGTGTGGCGCTGCCGTAGAAAAAGCGGGTACACGAGGACGGGATCGAACCGCCGACCAACCGGGTGTAAGCCGGTTGCTCTACCGCTGAGCTACTCGTGCATGTCAGGCGGGGGAAACTTGGTGGATGGTTGGGCGAGAATCAAGCCCAGAGTGAGCGATGTGAGAGTTGCGGGCTTGCGGGGGGGCTGGCGAGGTGATTAGTTGCCGCCACGAATGCACTTGCGGCTCTCAGATCAGGAACTAGCGACTTTGGTGGAAATGGTGAGTCTCGCGGCCAACGTCGCGTCGTGGAACCAGAAGGAATCGGCCAACGACCGGATCGCGAGTTTTGAGGATTTGGAGAGCAAGATTTTGGAAAAAGCCGGGCATTCTGGGTTAGGGGATTGGATTGAGTTTGATGAAGAGAGCCAGAGGTTTCGCATCAAGCAGGAGATGGAGGAGCGGTTGTTTTATCACGAGTGCTACGATGAATTTCGGAATGAGAGTTTTTGGGACGAGCTGGCCGTGCGCATGGCCGACCGAGATCTGGCCCGGGCCATTAGTTTGGCGGCGTGGGAAAAGCTCAGCGAGGAAGAAAGGCGCGCGCGCACCACGGTTTGGGAAAAGCGTTACTGGGAGGAATTTTCCAAGCGTGGAGTTGAGCGAGTGGTGGTGGTGACCCCGCCCGGCGAAGGCTGATGCCCCGCAGGGGAGCGCGTTTCCGACTGGTCCGCGCGCCGGTGGGCATGGTTGGCGGTGGCTCATCAGCCAAGCGGCTCGCCATGGCGACGGCGCTTTTCGAAGAGCTGCGTCTCGCGATAGCCCGCTGCTTTGGCCATGGCGACGGCGCGGGGGAAATCCCGACCGATTTCCTCGGGTGAGTGGGCGTCGGAAGAAATGACGATGGGGATTCCCGCGCTACAGGCGAGTTCGAGAAACTGCTGTGTCGGGTAAGCCTCGGCGCAGGGCTTATGCCAGCCGGCGGTGTTGAGTTCGATCGCGCTGCCGGATGCGGCGATGGCGTCCACCGCTGGCTCATAATACCGGGCGAGATCACCGGCCGGTATATGCCGAAATTTTTTCACGAGATCGGGATGGGCGAGGATGTCAAAGAGCCCGCTTTCGGCCATCTTCGCGTAAGCTTGCCAGTAGTGTGACCAGACGGTGGCTACGTCGCATTGCGCCCATCGGCCGAGCGTTTTTGGGTTATCGAAATCCCAGTCGGCGAGGTAGTGGACGGATCCGATCAGATAGTCCCACTCATGGCGGGCAGCGAGTTGAGTGATCCACGGTTGGCAACCATCCAACCAGTCGCACTCGAGGCCAGCTCGGATCGGGATGCGGCCAGCGGCGTGTGTCTGTGCGCGTTGGATCCAGCGGAAATAATCCGGGAGTTGGGCCACGGTCATGCGCCAATCGTCGAAGGGTTCGGGCAAATGGGGTGCGTGATCGGCGATGCCGTAGGCGCTTAGCCCAGCGGCAAGCGCTGCATCCACAAAGGATTGCGGCTCTCCATGGGCGTGGCGGCAAAGGGGTGTATGGGTGTGATAATCGGCTGGCATAAAACGCGAAGGAATGGGGTTGAATGGCGGGCTCATTGCACCCTAGACTCCCCGTGTGGTGCAAGCCCCGCCAATCTATGATCGATTTTCCCACTGAGCCCAAGACCGGCAACAACGTCATTCGTCACCTCCTCGAGCAACTTCGCCGACACCCGAAACGTGTGGTGTTCACTGAGGGCGAGGACATTCGTGTCATTGAGGCGGCTGCCCGCCTCGTGAAAGAAGAGGTGGTTGCGCCAATCCTGTTAGGTAATCGTGAGCGCATACGTGGCCTTGCGGCACAACACGGAGTTCCTCTGACCTTTATTCACATCATCGATCCGCCCCACTCCACGGACTTTGCCTTGTTCTGCCAGAGGCTGGAAAACATGGATCGCTATCGGACGATGTCGTTAGGAAAACCCGAGGAAATTGTC
>JBDLWH010000036.1:0-9967 GCA_039804325.1 Verrucomicrobiota bacterium | reverse complement strand
CCAGTCGTATTCGTGGGCGTGGGTCACGAGTTCGGCGAAGCCCAATTTATCTTCTGGGTGTTCGATACGGATGGTGGGCAATTCGATCACCTCCGCGCCTAGATCGCGCAATGCCTTGCTGAGTTCTCCGGCCTGAGAGCGGGTGCGCGTGACGACGATGCGTTTGCCGAAGAGCGGGCGATTTTCGAACCAATTGAGCTTGGCGCGTTCATGAACGACGTTTCCGATGACGGCCACAGCGGGCGCGCCAAAATTTTCGTGTTCGGCGATATCAGCGATGGTTGAGAGCACGCCGACGATGGTTTTTTGGGCACCGGTAGTGGCCCATCTCGTGAGAGCGATCGGGGTCGATGGGTCGGCACCATTTTCAACGAAAGCCAGGGCGATATCGCGCAGGCGAGAAACGCCCATGACAAATACCTTGGTGCCCGGAGCTTTCGCAAGTTGGGCATAATCTACCGTGCTGTATCCTTTGGTGGGATCTTCATGCCCGGTGAAAATCGTGAGCTGCGTGCAATGGTCACGGTGGGTCACCGGGATGCCTGCATAGGCTGGGCCAGCGATGGTCGAACTGATGCCTGGCACGATCTCGAAGGCCACGCCCGCCGCAGCAAGCTCGGAGGCTTCCTCGCCGCCGCGTCCAAAAATCATGGGGTCGCCACCTTTAAGCCGCACCACGGATTTGCCGGCCTGGGTTTTGGCGACAATCAAGGCGTTGATTTGGTCTTGGGGCATCGTGTGGTCCCTCGCCCGTTTGCCCACCGGGATTTTCTCGCAGGTCGGTTTGGTCCATTGCAAGAGCTCAGGGCTGCTCAGCGCATCGTAAATGAGCACGTCAGCCCGCTCGATGCATTCCTTGGCGCGCAGTGTGACGAGCCCGAGATCGCCGGGGCCGGCGCCGACCAGATAACAAATTCCAGATGATTTCATAGAAGTGATTGAAAAAGGTCGTGAGCCACAGCGAGGGGGTCGGTGCCGGTGGCGTCACTGGTTTGCGGCGCGCCGCCCGCTTCGGGGAAAACACGCGCCTTGAGGAAAAGTTGGCCATCCACGAGCGAGGAAAACACTCCGACGGGAGTATGGCAACCGGCATCTAACAACCTGAGAAACTCGCGTTCGGCGGTGATGCGCAGCCACGTTTGCGCATGGCCGATGGATTCTGCGAGCACGCGTGAGCGGGCGTCCTGGGAGCGGATTTCCAAGCCGATGGCCCCTTGCCCGGCAGCCGGGAAAAACACCTGTTCATCGAGTCGCTGGGCAAAGAGTCCCGGCATGTGGGCGAGGGGTTCCGCGGCCTGAGCCGAGGCGGATTCCGGTAGATACCCAAGGCGGACCAAACCGGCTTCAGCGAGCAGGATGGCGTCGTGATGGTCACCGGCAGCGAGTTTGAGAAGGCGCGTCGGGACATTGCCGCGGAGGTCCACGACTCGGAGATCCGGGCGCAGGAACTCGACTTGTTTGGCGCGACGGACACTGCTTGTGCCGACGCGAGCGCCGGGGGCGAGCGCCTCCAGGGAGCAGCCATCGCGTGTGACGAGCACGTCGCGCATGGATGCGCGTTCGAGCACGGCGGCCAGGGCGAAGCGGGCATTGATCACGGTAGGGAGGTCTTTCAAGCTGTGGACGGCGATATCGATGTCACCGACGTCGAGTGCTTGTTCGAGCTCTTTGATAAAAACGCCCTTGTCGAAAATCCCTTCGGCTTTGGCCACCTCGGCCAAGGCCACGTCAGTGCGGCGGTCGCCGGTGGTTTTGATGACGCGGCGCTCAAAGAGCAGATAGGGAAACCCCGCGTTCAAAAGAGCTTCGGTCGTCGTCGCCTGAACCAGGGCCAACTCGCTGCCGCGTGTGCCTATGGTGATGGGGGTGGGGCTTTCGGGGGTCATTTCAAATTCCGGGCATAGGTGTGAATGGCAGGTGGCGCACGTCATTCCATGCCCAAAGAACACGTGATGCGCAAGCTTTGATCTGAACTCTAGTCGCGCACTTCTCCCATGCCGCATGAATCATCCCGTGGTGGTGCGATGTGCTGAAGGGCCGCGGCGAGCGCGGCGACGGCCTCGGGCGGGTGCGTGGCTGATAGGCTGATGCGGAGGCGGGCGGTGTTGCGCGGGACGGTGGGAAACCGGATGGCCGGTATCATGAAACCGGCGTCAGCGAGCGCAGTGGATGCCGAAAGCGCCGCTTCGTTGGAGCCGAGGATAAGGGGGACAATCGGGGTGGGCGAGTGAGTGAGGCGCGCGATATTTTGGTGAAGTCGTGCCCGCAGTGCGTTGCCCTCGTGCGACCGGATGAGTTCGAGCGCGGCAAGGGAGGCGTGCGCGAGGGCCGGAAGTGGCGCGGTGGAATAGATGAACGAGCGTGCTCGGTTGGTGAGCAGGTCGATCCACTCGCGTGAGGCGGCAAGGTAGCCGCCGGAGAGCCCGGCCGCCTTGCTTAGGGTGCCCATTTGGAAGGTGATGCGCTGCTGGAGGTTTTCCTGTTCGGCTAGGCCCATGCCGGATTCACCGAGCACGCCGAAGGCATGAGCCTCGTCCAACAACAGAAGAGCATCGTGGGATTCGACGAGTTCGACGATTTCGCGCAGTGGGCAGAGATCGCCGTCCATGCTAAAGACGCTTTCGGTGGCCACGAGGATGCGAGCATTTGGGGCTTTGGCGCGAGTGGAGGCGAGGAGGCGAGCGAGTTTCTTGAGGTCGTTGTGTGGGAAAACGCGCAGGGTTGCCTGAGACAGGCGAGCCGCATCGACGAGGCAGGCGTGGGCGAGTTTGTCGAGCAGGATGAAATCGGATTTACCGACGACGGCAGGGATGAGGCCGAGAGCGGTGGCGAAGCCAGACGAGAAGACGAGGGCGGCCTCGGTGAGTTTGGCCTGAGCGAGGGAGATTTCGAGCCGTTGGTGAGGTGGCAGCGAGCCACAGACCAAGCGGGAGGCGGCGGCACCGGCACCGAACCGCTGGACGCCCTCGATGAGAGCTGCCTCGATTTTCGGGTGGCGAGCGAGGCCGAGGTAATCGTTGGATGCGAAGTTCCAGAGCGTTTTCGCGTTGCGAGTGACCAATGGGCCGGTGGGGGACTCCAGAGGGTTCAAGCTGCGCAACAACCCTAGTGACTGGAGCTTGTGGAGTTCCTCAGAGGGGCTGGTCATGGTGGGCAAGCAGGGTTTCAGAACCCTGGAGCCGGGCGCTCAAGAGCCCAACGGAGCAGCTTGGTGGAGTCTAACCAGATGTTAGGCGTGTTGGATTTTAAGACCACGACGATGGCCGAGCGGCCGTTGAGTGAGCCGCTTGCCACGAGGCAGCGGCCCGAGGCGTTGGTGGTTCCGGTTTTCAGGCCATCGCAGTAAGGCAGAGTTTTGAGCAGTTTATTGGTATTTGTGATTTCGCGGGTATGGCCGTCGTTGAAGCGGAAAGTGAAGGATTTGGTGGCGGTGTCGGAGCGGATGAGCGGGCTGCGATAGACGGCGCGTGCGGCGATGGCCATGTCACGTGCCGTTGAGTATTGGCCAGTCGCGGGAAGTCCGTTTGGGTTGATGAAGTGTGAGTTACGCATGCCTAGGGACGCGCTTTTGCGATTCATCAGGTAGGCGAAGGACTCCTGATCACCACCCACGTCGCGGGCCAAGGCGCGGGCCACGTCGTTGGCGCTTTTGACCATGAGCACTTTGAGCAATTCCCGGCGAGTATAGATCTCGCCAGGTTTGAGGTTGAGTTTCGTCGGCTCGCACGCTGCGTCGGTGGCCTCGATGGTGACGGGTTTATCGATATCGCCGGCATCCAAGACGCAGAGGGCGGTGATGATTTTCTGGGTGCTGGCCACCGATCGCGGGAGATCGGCATTTTTGGCAAAAAGAACGCGTCCGCTTGTCACGTCGATGACGATGGCGCTTTCGCCGACGATTTTGGGAGGGGCGGTGGGTGGGATGGCAGCCACATAGACTGGGCCTTGGCTATTGCTGGCATCGGCTGGCAGGTAGGGTTCGGCTCTGGGGATGGTTCGGGGGGGAGGGCTTCCCCCGCAGGAAGTGACCAAGGCCACGGTAAAAGCGAGGGCGGCGAGGCGCCCGCAGAACAGTCTGGACATGCGCGGGATGATTTCCATTGAGGCCCGAGGATCAAGCCGGGAATGCTATCGTTAGATTGGCGATCATTCAGGGCATCCTGGGTGGGAGGAGGCTGCCGTCGAGTTCGGCGCCAGCTTCGGGCAGTGTGGGTTCCTTGAAATCCACCGGGCCGCCGAACATCCAGAACCCAGGGGTGCGTTGGGATTCAAAAGCAAGCGCGCGTTCATGACCGGTGAGAAGTGGCTTCAAATCTTTGACGCGCACTTGGACGACATGAACCTGTGGACCGGGGAGCAGGCTGGCGAGCGAGAAACCAGGGAATTTGGGAGGCCGGAGAAATGACCCAATCGATTTTGGGGGATTATTTTGGGCGGTGGTTTCAGGTTTATTGTTGAAGTGGCGGCTGCTGGCGCATGAGAGCAAGGCCATGGTAGCGGCAAACACAAAGGCAGGGGTGATGAGTTGGCGCACGGGATTCATGGGGGTTAACAAGTGAGGCAGACTACCATAATCTGATGGCCTGTCCACTGCGCGATTGGTGACAATTGCGTTACTTGGCGAGGAAGACGCGCGACGCCGAGAGGGCCGAATGATCCGGGTCGTACATCGATTCGACTTTGGCGGGCGGGGCGGTGGCTTGGCCTGCGAGGGTG
Source organism: Verrucomicrobiota bacterium (assembly GCA_039804325.1). Taxonomy (GTDB): domain Bacteria; phylum Verrucomicrobiota; class Verrucomicrobiia; order Verrucomicrobiales; family Akkermansiaceae; genus Luteolibacter. The sequence goes on along the minus strand of JBDLWH010000036.1, from coordinate 5,251 downwards.
CAGCGGGCGAGGTAGGTGACGGTGTAGGTGCCTTTGCGTGGGACTTCGTCGAGGAAGAAGACGGCGCGGTCGCTGCGCAGTTCCGAATGACTGACGTGCCAATCGGTTTCGCTGGTTTGGATGCCAAGCGCGGCGTTTTGGGATGAGAAGTCGGTGTTGAGGGTTTCAAAGACGGCGGGGAGCAGGTCTTCGATGACGAGATAACGGGTATCGTCTTTGGGCAGGGTCACCCTGAGCGATACGCGGATCAGATCGCCGAGTTTGGGTTCGGTGAGCGGGTTAGCCGAGCCATCCGGGTTAATGCGGTCGTAGAGGCGGTCGATGGACAAACCGTTGTGAGAAACCGGGCGAAGCTGGGCCACCACCGGTTTTGACGCGACGCGCAGGCGGACAAAGGCATTCTGGTCGGCATTGACATGGAGTGTGAGCATGGGCCCCAGCGGCTGAGTGCGCGTCTCGGTCGGGTTTTTCGCCGAGAGTTGAATGGTCTGGTTGTCATGCTGGGTTTCGAGTTTCAACGAGACGTTCTCGGTGAGTGGGGGAGCGAGTTCTGCGTAGCGAGCGATGGCCACGAGCGACCAACCGTTGCACCAGGTGGTGCGCCAGTGGCCGTAGGGATTGCGCTCGTTGAGCATGCGATCGAGGGTCGCGGTGGCTTCGGGGCCATTTGGAGCGATGGCGCACCAAGCGATCAATGCGGTGGCTTGGTGAGGCGACCAGGGCATCCAATCATCGTTCTTGAGCGAGCAGGGAGTCTTGGAGGTCATGACCGATCGGGCGAGTGCGAGTTGGCCCTTCTCTTTGGGTTGCGCCTGGGCGATGGCGGCTGCCAACAGACTGCGCGCGGTTGGCGTGAGATCGGACAGGCGGTCGATCATCGCATTTTGATAGGCGGGCTGCGGTGCCTGGGCGATGGCGAGCACAAACAAGGTGCGCGCGTGGGATTCCATGGCCGTAGCGGAGTGGGTGGTGGCTAGGCCGCGCAAACTTTCGATGAGGTATTGGGTGAGCGCCCGAAGCGACGGTTCGGGGACGTTGGCACCGGAGGCCTTGGCCATGAGGAGGCCTAGGCCGGCGTAGGGGGTTGCCCAATCGCAGGGGTCTTTGCCACCCGGCCAGTACGCGAATGCGCCGTTAGAAAGTTGCATGCTCAGCAAGCGGTCTGCGCCGGCTTGGATGGCGGCCTGGACTTTTTTTTCTGAGAGTTGGGCGAAGGCAGGGATGACGGTCTTGAGGTGATTGACCGCGCACCATGGCATGAGCGAGGAGGTGGTTTGTTCAACGCATCCGTAGGGGTAGTGGAGCAGGTGGTCGATGGAACTCGCCGCTTCCGCGAGCGGCGAACGTGAGAACTCCAGATCAACCGTGCCGGTGCCTGCGAGTAATTGCGGGTCAAGCACTTTGCTCAGATCGGCCATGGCACCTGGGCGGTCGAGTTTCACAAATTTCACTTCTCGGAGCAGGGGCATCGGATAGAGCACTTGAAACCGGGCTTCGACGGCATCGGCGAGGCGGCGGGAAAGAGCGGCGGTGAGTTCGGTGTGATCGACGGAAACGGGGGTGGCGCTCCATGAAAGAACCGCCTCGCCGGTGGCTTGGGCTAGGATGGGGAAACTCAGCGTGGTGGACGCGCCCGGAGCGAGGGTCACGGATGCGCCCGTGTCGCCGAGAGCGCGGCACACGGTGGGACCGGTGGTGGCGTGTGGGTTGAAGGCGATTTTCCAAGTGCCGGCAAAGGAGGAAGCATTTTGGACCAGCACTTGTGGGTGGAGGGTATCGGATTGGTTGGCGAAGCGCGGGGCCTTGGGTTCGAGCATCAGGTCTTTTTTAACGAGGATGGCGGATTGGGTGTTGCCGAAGCGGGTGACGGCATCATGGGCGATGGCGATGATGCGATATCGGGTGAGGGTGTCGGGGAGTTGAAACGTGTGGGCGAATTTGCCGGATTCTCCGGTGATCAGGGCAGGGGCCCACGTGGCACAGGGATCAAAGTTCTTGCGCATGAGGTCGGCGAGTTTACTGAGGTCGCCGCCGCCACCGACGAAGAACCCCTTGTTGTTAAAATCCTGCATGGTTGGGTCTTCTGATAGAAAGGATTCAAACGAGGTGCCGGCATCCACGCCGAGGTTGCGTGGACGATAGAAATAATGCATCGGATTGGGGGTTTCGTAGCCCATCACGGCCAGAGTGCCTTCGTCCTCGGCATAGAGCGTGACCTCTGCGCCGGGGGCAGGTTTTCCGTTAGCGAGGGTGACGGTGCCCGTGAGCGTGACCGAATCGCCAGGGCGGTAGCTTTCGGCGGGTTGATCGAGGGTGACAGCGAGGGAGTCGCGGCGATTGGCGACTAAGAGTTCGCAATACCCGAGGCGGAGTTGTGGAGCTTTGTGTTGGCGAGCGGATTCTTTCGAGCCTTTGACGATGAGCACCGAGACATAGGCGTTGGGGGCATCGTCGTCGGTAAGCGGGATTTCGATAATCGGGTGATTGGCCATGAGCGGGACGAGGAACGAGCGAAGAACTTTTTCGCGCTCCACGGTCACCAGCGCTGTGCCCTCAATCGGTGAAAGCACAAGCACCCGGGCGGTTTCCCCTGGCTGATAAGATTTTTTGTCGGCGACGAGTTTGATGCGCAGGCCGTCCTCGTAGAGCCACGGGAATTCGTTTGTGCCATAGACGTGGAAGCTGATGACGGTGGCGAAGGGTTTGCCATGGGGGTCGGAGCCGCGCAGGGTGAGGAAATGCAGACCGTTGGATTTTGGGGTGAGTGAGAACGGTTGTCCGTCGCGAGTGGAGGCCGCGGGATCCAGCGTGAAGGTAGAGGTGCTGAGGGTTTCCTCGGTGACGTCGTTGCGGGTGGTGGTTTGGCCGGCGTCGGTTTGAGATTTGACGGGCGCATTCACCTCGCGCGTCAGGGTGGCGGTGAGGTTGAGGGGTTCTCCGAAGGGTTGTTCGGTGGTGTCGATGGCGGCGATTTGGAACGTCACGGGTTGACCGACGCACAGGAGACTATCGTTGCGCGAGATGCCGACATAGACCGAGGACGGATGCACCGTGGTGGTGGAACTCACGGTTAATGTCTGGTGATTGGCGTCGGTGACTTCAGAAGAAATGACGACTTCCTGAGGGGTGGGAAAGTCGGCTTGCGGGATGGCGAGCGAGAGGGTGGTGGTGCCGTCGGCGCTGAGTAGGGATTCGTTTTGGAGTTGAGACGAGTGGTTAGGGGCATCCTCATTTTCGTTATCGCGATAACCGAAGTAGTGATACCAGTAGCCCCAATCGTTAGATCGGTGGTTGCCGAAGAGGAAATCGCGGAAGCGTTCGGGGTAGGGATTGTTGGACGAGATGCGGCTGTAGTGTTTGACGGCGGCGGCAGCGACCGGTTGGCCCTGATAGTAATGGGCGCTGAGATCGGCGGTTACCTGGGTAGCGCCGATGGCGGGAGCCGTGATATTTTGGGTGAGCTCAAACGCATTGCGACGGAATTCCTCGACGCGCAGTGGGATTTGGAAGCGGGCGCTGGCTAGGATATTTTCTTTTTCCTCCCAGTTGAGGGTCGGTTTTTCAGCGGATGCTTCGGATTCGTCGGATTGCTGGACTTTTTGGATTTCTTGGGTGAACTCGAGGCGGATCAGGTGAGTTCCGGTTTGGGAGGGGGCGAGGGTATGGGAAACATCGAAGGAGCCGTGAGGGGAGATATTCACCGGGTGGCTAGAGATTTCTTTTTCGGAGGGGTCGAGGATAACGATGCGGGCGGCTCCTGGGGTGGCGGTTTCGATGGCATTGCCGTGGAGGTTGCGCACGATGCCTTTGAGGTGGACGGTTTCGCCGGGGCGGTAGAGTGAGCGGTCGGTAAAGAGGAATGCCTGCCTCGAAGATTCCGGGGTTTTGGACCACGAATAGCGCACAGGGAAATGCCAAAGACCGACGGTGGCGAGGGTGGCATCGAAGGCGGTGAGGTAGCCATCTGAACCGATTGAGGCGAAGAGGTTTTGAGCAGGTTTCGTGCGGGCAAGGGTGGCTAGGCCCGAGGCGTCGGTGGTGGCAGGGGGCTCCAGCGCGGTGGCGTCGTCACCAAAAAGTTGGAGGTTCACGCCGGGAAGTGGGGCCCCGGTTTCGCAGGAAAACGCGTAAACGAGCGCATCGTGGGGGGTGAATTTCCAGGCGAGGCCGATGTCGGTGAGTTGGAGAATCGCTTGGGCGTTGCGACTGCGCTCTGGGGTGGCGAGCCCCGGGTGGGGAGTGCCGGAGAAGTCGAGAAAGAGGGCGGCTGTGCGGAGAGATTTCGGGAGGAGGTCATCCCACAACAGGGTGATTTCTTTGGTGGTATCGAGAGGGTTTCCGAGCGGAATGTCCTTTTCTAGGATGGTTTCACCGACGACGAGTGACCATGGCAGTGGGGCGGTTGGGGTAATAGATTGTCCGTCGGGCCCTATGCCCGTGTAGTGGCGATACCCTTGGTAGGTGCGGACGAGGTCGACTCGCGCAATTTTTTTGATGCGGACATGAAGGGTGGCGAGGTTGACGGTTTTGACGCGATAGGATCGGCTGCCGCTGGCAAGTTGCCCTTGATTGTCAGTGGGCAGGGACAATTCGGGATCGAGGTGCTCGAAGGTCACCGTTTCGGAGCTGGCTTTTTCGAGCGCGAGCCCGTCGCGCGACCTCAGGCGTGGGTTGATCGTGACGGCATACTTGTCGATTTCCGTGAGGTCGCCCATGAGGCGGATCTCGTCCCGTTCGACTGTGGCGTTGAGGTTTTCGGGGTGAGGTGAGAGGGTCACGCTGGAGGCGAGAAAATCGGGTGGGAGAGGCGTGGGTAGTAGATGGTTGAAGGTGATGACGATTTTTCGGGGCTCGTCGGCCATGGTGATGGCTTTGATTTCGGTGACGCGGAAGGGTTCGATGGTCCCGATGTCGTAATGCGAATCTTCCTTGAGGCGCGCACTCGCGGCGCTGTTAGGTAGGTTTTTGAGTGCGATGAGCTGCCATCCTTCCCCGGGCGGCAATGGCGAAACCGGTTTGGCGACGAGAATGTGCGGCGGTACGACGAGCGGCGAACCGGGCGGTGAAGAAGATTTCCAGCGCGCTGACCACGGCGGGTTATTGGCGGCGTAGGTGGCCGCCTGCTCGACGGTGGCGCGTTTGAGTTGAGCGGCGACGCGTTGACCCGATTTCGAGCCGAATGTGACATAAGCGGATGCGGTGGCGGGATCGAGGGTGTCGGAAAACACCATCAGCCATTCGGTGCTCGGCG
>JBDLWH010000035.1:0-3190 GCA_039804325.1 Verrucomicrobiota bacterium | reverse complement strand
GTTTAAGAATTTTTAACCGCAGATGAACTCAGATGGACGCAGATGAAAAACACGGATAAAGACTGCGTTTTCATCCTCTTCATCTGCGTTCATCCTGTCCATCTGTGGTTGTATTCTTCTGTTCTTTTGGAACTAAAATGACAGTGTTGACCACGCGCCTGCCGCGAGTGCGGGCGGCCTGACAAAGACCGCCCGGCTCACAAAGGCGACGATGCCGAGCCTTGCCGAGCTGCGTGAGCGCTCACGGGGATTGTTGCGGGAGGCGTTCTAACTCTTCCTAGCGATGAATGCGCTACTGGTTGAATGAGGTGTTTACACGTAATGGTAGCGGAGCTGGGCGATGAGCAGGTCGTCATTTTCCACGGCATAGACCATGCGATGTTCGGCCGTGATGCGGCGCGACCAAAATCCGGCGAGTTGGTGGCGGAGCGGTTCTGGCTTTCCGACCCCGGAGAACGGATCCCGGGAAATTTCCTGAATCAACTGGTTGATGCGTTTGAGCATTTGGCGATCCGTCTGCACCCAGAATTGGTATTCCTCCCATGCGCGTTTGGAAAAGATGATTCTCACGGATTGACGAGTTTGTGTTCCTTGCCTTTGCCAGTGCGCAATTCTTTGATGGACGCCAACAACCGGGCGGCATTGGCCGGAGACCGCATGAGATGAGCGGTTTCCTCAAGCGCCTCATATTCTTCCAAGGGCATCATGACAACGGACTGGTGGCGCTTGCGAGTGATGATCACCATGTCACGATTGTCACACACGCTTTGCATGGTGGTGGCGAGATTTTCGCGAGCTTCAGTGTAGGAAATGGCTTTCATGACTTGGACAGTATCCTGTGCGTTTGGAAAGAGCAAGGGCCATGCCGAGGCGAGCCTTGCCGAGCTGCGTGAGCGCTCACGGGGATTCTTGCTGGAGGCGTTCTAACTCTTCCCATCGTTGGTAGAGCTTAGCGACCATCGCCTTGGCGGCGTCGAGTTTCTCTAACATGGCTGGAATTTCAGCGAAGCGAGTGGCGAGAAAATCCGCGTCGTGGACTTGGGATTCGAGCATTTGGGCCACCTCTTCTGCGGTGAGGATAGCGTTTTCGATGCCCGAGAGTTCGTTTTTCTCCTTGAAGGTGAGCTTGCGTGATCGGGCGGCGTTAGGCGCGGCGGCGGATTTCTGGCGGGCGGCGGCGGCGCGAGCTTCGGCTTGTGCTTGGATGCGTTGAGCGGCTTCGCGGGCTTGGCGTTTTTCGAGGTAGTAGGAATAATTTCCTGGTTGGACGACCACGCCATTTTCCTCGAAGGCGATGATTTGATCGCAGATACGGTCGAGGAAATACCGGTCGTGGGAAACCACAATCACCGAGCCGTCGAAATCCGCGAGCGCTTCCTCTAACATCCTCAGCGACGGCAGGTCGAGATCGTTAGTTGGTTCGTCTAACACGATGAGGTTGCCGCCATTCTTGAGCACCTTGGCGAGCATGAGTCGTGCGCGTTCGCCACCTGAGAGCAGATCGACGCGTTCGTTGATGCGCTTGTCATCAAAGAGGAAGCGCCGGAGGTAGGCGCGCGCGCCAAGCACTTGGTTGCCAAACATGAGCTTCTCATTGCCGTCGGCCACCTCGTCTAAGAGCGAGCCGGTGCCATCGAGTTGCATGCGCGTCTGGTCGATGTAGTTGACCTTGACGCGCTTGCCTAGGATGGCCGAGCCCTCGCTGGGTGGGATTTGCCCAAGGCATAACTTGAGCAGGGTGGTTTTGCCCACGCCATTGCGACCAACGATGCCGGTGCATTGGCCTGGGCGCAGCGTGAGTGTGAGGCGGCGGAACAACCAGCGCGGGGTGGTCGAGTTACCGACATTGACGCCGGCACCTTCGAGTTCCACGACGATGTTGCCTAGGTCCGGTGGGGGCGGAATGAGCAAGTCCATCTCGCGCTCCTCGGGCGGGGCCTCCATGCCTTCAATCTGATAGTATTGATCCATCCGATGGCGCGATTTGGTGCCGCGCGCCTTGACCCCGGAGCGCACCCAGTCGAGTTCTTCGCGGAGGAATCGCTGGCGGCGGCGTTCCGTTTGTTCGGAGATTTGGCGGCGCACCGCCTTGCTTTCGAGAAACGCGGTGTAATTTCCCGGGTGGGAAAACGCGCGGCCTTGGTCGATTTCGATGATGCGTGTGGCGATGACATCGAGGAAATACCGGTCGTGAGTGACGAAGATGACCGCGCCGGGAAAGCCCCGCAAGTAGTCTTCCAACCAGCGGATTGATTCGGCGTCCAGATGGTTGGTTGGCTCATCGAGTAATAACAAATCTGGTTGGCAGGCCAGAGCGCGGCACAGGGCGACGCGGCGTTTTTCGCCGCCTGATAGAGGGCCGACCGTGCATTCTAGCGGTGGGGCATCGAGAGCGGTGGCGGTCGCCTTGATGCGGGCGTCGAGGTTCCAGCCATCGGCGTGATCGATCAAATGGAGCAGGTCGGCCAGTTCGGATTCGCTGCCCTCGCCGGATTCGTATCGTCGGACGGCCTCGACGAGGTCCGCGGCACCGGCGGCGATGTTTTCTTGGACGCTCAGGTTGGCATCGAGTTCGAATTCTTGTGGCAGATAGCCGATGCGCAGCGACCGGCGCAGCGCGATATCGCCAGAATCTGCGGCATGGGAGCCAGAGAGGATTTTGAGCAGCGAGGTTTTGCCGCAGCCATTGCGGCCGACCATGCCGATTTTTTCGCCAGAAGAAATGGCGAGGGTTACGCCGTCGAGGAGCGTTTGGTAGCCATAGGAGAGGCGGATTTCGTTAGCGGAGAGCAGTGCGGACATACGTCGGGCGGGAGTTACGGGCAATTGGTCGGGAAGCAACAGTCTTTTGCAGTCAGGTGCCAACAAATTTCCCCATCCCCTAATGACCGGCGCTGTGCCGGCAGTGATTTTTCGGGGTGCGCCGGGGATTGTCATTCCAGAGAACCCGTGTAGCCTCACCGCCATCGATGACTTCACTGGTCCATTCGCTCCATATCGGCACGCTCGCTACCTGGCTGAGTGTGGTGGGATTTGGATCGGTGGCCATCGTGGTGCCTAACCATTCCGCCGCGCCCGTTCCTCGTGTTGACGTGCTCGAAACCCAGTTGACCAGCGAGGATTTCACCCTTGGTGGGGAATCGGCACCCGCCGAAGCGCCGACGTCATCCGCTGCTGAGCCCGCCTCCGT
>JBDLWH010000034.1:0-5580 GCA_039804325.1 Verrucomicrobiota bacterium | reverse complement strand
TACTTGATTTTTGGTTCGGTGCCAGACGGGCGCACCGCAAAGCTGCGGCCATCGTCGAGATCCACAAAAAGCATTTTTTCTTTGGGTAAGAGATCGCCTTCTTGGTCAAAAAGATCTTGGCGTGCGAAATCGCGGACGCGAATCACGGCGGAGCCATCGACGGAGGTCGGCGGGTTGTTGGCGTAGGATGTGGCGAGGGCAAGGATTTTTGCGGCACCGTCGGCGCCTTCCATGACGAGAGATTTGCCGATTTCTTTGTAATAGCCATAATGGATATAAAGATCGTCGAGCAGTTCCACGATGGTTTTACCGATAGATTGAGCATAGACGGCGACTTCGGCAAACATCAGAGTGGCACCGTTGGCGTCCTTGTCGCGGACGGCGTCGGAGCCGAGATAACCATAACTTTCTTCACCCCCGAACACGAAGAATCGCGAGTAATCGAGGCGCAGGCATCGGGTTTGCTCCTCGGTGAGTGATCGGTAATCGCCTTTTTTATCGGCGGGGATGGCCTCCTCGTATTTGCGTAGTTTGGCGGCGATGTATTTGAAGCCGGTGAGGGTATCGACGATGCTGACGCCAAAGTCATCGGCGATGGCGCGTTGGAGTTCGGTGGTGACAAAGGTTTTGACGAGCACGGCGCGGCTGCGGTTCGCGTGGGTCAACCAGCCGATATCGAAACAGGTTTTGAGGCGATACCAAGCCATGAGCGAGCCGATTTGATTTCCGGTGAGGAGCACCATTTTGCCCTCGGCATTGCGGACGGCCACGCCCATGCGGTCGGCGTCGGGATCGGTGCCGATGACAATCTGGGCGTCGGACTGCTCAGCGAGGTCGATGGCCATTTTCAGGGCCGGAGCATTTTCAGGGTTGGGAGATTCGACGGTGGGGAATCGGCCGTCTTGAGTGTCCTGTTGTGGCACGGTGAGGATGTCGAAGCCGAAACTGCGCAGCATGGGCACGTTGATGTGGCCACCGGTGCCGTGGAGGTTGGTGAAAACGATGCGGGTGGAAGCACCGTCTAACAACGATGGACGGAGCAGGAGGCTTTTGAGTCGCGCGATGTAGAGCGCGTCCATGTCGGGGCCGAGGGTGGTGATGGAGCCACGTTGGTGGGGTGGGAGCGGTTGATAGGATTCGGCAGTGATGGCAAGGACTTCACGCACGATACCAACGGCATCCGATCCCACGAGTTGTGCCCCATCGTTGAAGTAGGCTTTGAAGCCGTTGTCGTGGGGTGGGTTGTGGCTGGCGGTGAGGACCACGCCGGCGTCGGCGCGCAGTTCTCGGATGGCGAACGAGAGTTGGGGCGTCGAGCGTGGGCCTTCAAACAAATACGCGTCACACCCGAGATCGGCGCAGACATTTGCGCAAAACTCAGCGAAATCGCGGGAAAAGTGGCGGGTGTCGTGAGCGAAAACCATGACGGGTTTGCGGTCGTGGCCGAGTTGGAGGCGGGAGTAGGCGATCATGCCGCGGACGGCGCGGCTGAGGTTGTAGAAGTTCATGGTGGCGGTGCCGACGCATGGGTGTTCTGGCCGATCGTTAGGGCCGCCATTGCCTTGTTCGGCACGGGTGACGACACGCCCAATGGTGCGCCCGCGGAGGCCCCCGGTGCCGAAGGCCAGGGTTTTAAAAAACCGATCGTTGAGTTCCTTCCACTCGCCGTTGGCAAGTAATTCATCGACGGCCAGGCCGGCCACGTCGCTAGTGGTGCCCGCGAGCAGGGCTTCTATGTTGGATTTGGCGGATTCCAGGAGGTTGCCGCAGGCCACGGCGGCGGAAAGGGACGATTGGCGAGCGCTCATAAAGTGAGCGCATGGTAGGAACATCCCCCGGTATGGCAATACTTGCCGTGTGAGAATTTCAGGCGATCCATCAGATGGCGCGATCGTGGCACGATCGAGTGGCAGGGAAAGGTTTACGGATTGAGGCGTGGGCGTGGGCGCGGTTGGCCGGGCGTCTGGGTAGGCATCCATTTTTGGACGATGGTGGCGAGGGCCTGGGGCGTGACGGGTTTCGCGAGGTAGTCGTCCATGCCGGCTTCTAGGCAGATTTGGGCATCGCGAGGCATGGCATTGGCGGTCATGGCGATGATGGGGATTCTCGGGTTGAGAACCTTGGAAAGTGGGCCGCGAAGGTTGCGGGTGGCTTCTAGGCCGTCCATTTCGGGCATTTGCACATCCATGAGGACGAGATCGTAGGGCAGGGTTGAGAGGGCATGGAGGGCTTCGGCTCCGTTTGCGACGGCGTCGGCGTGGTAGCCGAGTTTTTTGAGGATACCGAGGGCGACCTGTTGGTTGATGATGTTGTCTTCGGCGAGAAGGATGCGGTAGTTGAACTCGTGTGGAATGAGGGTTGGCTTGGGGGGTGCCACGGGGGGTGGCGTGACGGTTACGAGGCTTTGAAGGAGCTCGGTGGTTCGGGTGGGTTTGGTGAGGCAAGCGGCCAATCCGAGTTGTTCGAGGGAGCGGGTGGCGGGCGGGCGGCCGAGTGAGCTAAGCAAGACGAGGCGCATGTTGCTGAGCGAGAGGTTGTCGCGGATAGCGCGCGCCAGAGACAAGCCGTCCATGCTGGGCATTTGCATGTCGAGGATGGCGATTTCGAACGGGTTACCGGCAGCGTGCGCTTGTGCGAGCATGACGAGAGCGGATGGGCCATCGGGGGCTTCGGCGACGCGCACGCCCCAGGAAAGGAGTTGGAGAGTGAGCACCTCGCGGTTGGTGGCATTGTCATCGACGATGAGGATGTTCTTGCCCTTGAGAGTGTGCGTTTGTTGGACGGTGGGAGCCGGGCCAGATGGTTGGGAGAAACGCACGGTGAACCAGAATTCGGAGCCTTGGCCGATGACGCTGGTGACGCCGATATCGCCACCCATGAGTTTGGCGAGTTGTTTGGAGATGGCGAGCCCCAGACCGGTTCCTCCGTAGTGGCGGGTCGTCGAGGTGTCCACTTGGCTGAATTTGTCGAAGAGGAACGCCTGTTTGTCTGCGGGGATGCCTATGCCCGTGTCGGTGATGGCGAAGCGCACCATCACGGAGGTGGGGGTGTTTTCGACGAGGCTGGCGCGGATGGCGACTTCGCCGACATGAGTGAACTTGATGGCATTGCCGGCGAGGTTGAAGATGATTTGGCGCAGGCGGCTTGGGTCGCCACGGAGGTAGGTGGGCACGTCGGGGGCGGCGGCGCAGATGAACTCGAGGTGTTTGACATCGGCTTGGAAGGCAAGGACTTCAGCCGAGTCGCCCAACAAGTTTTGGAGGTCGAAGTCGAGGATTTCGAGGTCGAGTTTACCGGCTTCGATTTTGGAGAAGTCCAAGATGTCATTGATGACGCTCAGGAGGGCTTCACCGCTGGTGCGCGTGATTTCGGCGTAGTGGCGTTGTTCGGCATTGAGATCGGTTTCGAGGAGCAGGCCGGTCATGCCGATGACGCCATTCATGGGGGTGCGGATTTCGTGGCTCATGTTGGCCAAGAAGTCGCTTTTGGCGATGCTGGCTAACTCGGCTTTCATGGCGAGTTCTTGGGACCGGGTATGGGCTTCTGAGAGACGGCGGTTGGTTTCTTGGAGTTTGCTTTCGGTTCTTTTGCGCATAAACGCCTCGCCGAGGTGGGCGGTGACGTCTTCGAGTTGTTCGATGATGTGGGGCGTCAAGCTGCCTTTGCGGTAGCTGTTGAGTTGGAGGATGCCGATGATTTGTTCGTTATTGTGGATGGGGATGAGGGCCGTGGTCGCAAATCCGTGATGGAAGCACTGGTTACGCGGATTAAAGCGGGTGTCTTGATCGGCCGGGAGCTCGAGTAATGCCGAGGTATCGTTGGTCCAGAAGCTGCCACCCGCCGTGAAAAACGGGTTGTTGCGAGGGATGGCACCGCGGGCGACGAGGCCGCAGACGCACTCGAGGCAAGCGGAGCCATCGCAGCTTCTGAGGATTTCGCCCTTGGTCGATCTGGCGAGCAGCGAGGATTCGGTGCGCAGGAAATTTTGTGAGAACCCGAGTTGGAAGGCGTATGGGAAGTCCTCTTGCTCTTGGAGTCGGATGGCCACGGCGTCGAAGCCGGAGAGCGTCCTGACGGAGGAGACGATGCGCTCGATGCAGGTATCGAGGGGCATCTCCTCGTTGAGGATTTGAAGGATTTGGCTATTCAATTCCCGATAGATTTCCATTTGTTTGTCTTCGGTGACATCCCAGAGTCGGCCGATGGCATGCCAGGCACCATCGATCTGGATGGCGGAGAGGAACAATCTGACGGAGATTTCGGAGCCATCTTTGCGGCGCGCCTCGAATTCGAGGCGCTGGTTGAGGGCCGCCTCTTGGCCGTCGTGGTGGAATGCGGACAAGGCGTCGAGATAAGCGGCATTATCAGAAGCGGGGACGATGAGGTAATGGAGGCGTTGGCCGAGAGCCTCAGAGACGGAATACCCGAAGATGCGTTCGGCGGCGGGATTCCAATAGGAGACGCGGCCAAGAGGGTCCATCATGAGGATGGCATTTTGGGAGGACTCTGTGATGAGTCGCATGCGTGATTCGCTTTCTCGGAGGGTGATGGTTCGCTCGGCGATGATGCGTTCGAGTTGGGATTGGCGGCGCAGGGTGTTGCGGATAACGATGGCGAGGATGGCGGTGAGCAAGGTGCCGAGGAGGATGGCGAACCAGACGATGAGTGGGCGGTGAAGCGATAGGAACTGCGCGTCGGGATAGGCGGTGACAGAGAAGACCTGGCCGAAGATCAAGGCGTTGTGGGTGAAGGACAGGTTTGGGTCAGGAGGGGCGTCCGACGTCCATGTCGTGGCGAGTTGCCTGGGTGGGGCATCCTTGCGAAAGATCGAAAGTTGCAGGGGTGTCGAGATTACGGCATCCGTGGGGCTTAGCAGGGCTTTCAAGTCGAGTGTGGCCATGACGAGGCCGGAGACGTCGGAGCGATCGTTATTGTCGAAAACGCTACGAAAGAGAGCCATCACGTTTGGTGAGGGTGGGGCGGTTGGTTGAGCGGGCGGGGTGATCTCGAGGATGCCACTGTAGGGGAAGGATTGGAGGATGGCGGCTGGGCTGGGTTGGGCTCCGATATCGTAGCCGACCCAGTTCAAATCGCCGTTATTGGGGGTCATCTCAACGATGGGATAGTAAGTCTTGCGTTCGGTGGCCGCAACACGCTGGCCATTGGCGTCGTTTTGCCAAATTTCGAAAGTTGGTCGTTGAGCCGCGCGGGTTTGCTTGGTGAAGCGGGTTTTGTTGTCCGCGGGGACGGCGGGAATCCAGCACCAAGCGGTGACGGTTGGGTTTTTCTTAACAAACTCGGCGAAGTGATCGAATTCGGTCGGGGTGACCTCCTCGGCGCTTTCGTAAAGGCGGGCGAGGCCTTCGAGTTCGTAGTAGCGGATGGAGAGGATTTGTTGGATGAGAGCCTCGGTGCGGGTGGAGGCGAGTTGTTCAAACGCGAGTTGGCGATTTTCGCGGTAGTGTTGATAGAGTGACCAAGCGACAAAGGTGGTGAAAATCATGCCGGTGATGACGGCAATGTAGAGTTCGAGGTGGGCGAGCCACAGGGGGGGTGTGCCGACGATTTGGGAGCGGCGGA
>JBDLWH010000033.1:0-4304 GCA_039804325.1 Verrucomicrobiota bacterium | reverse complement strand
CAAAACCCGACCGACCCTCAACTCCGCTTCGACCTAGGCACCGCCCTCTACAACTCCGGGGATTTTAGCGCCGCCATCCCCCACCTCCAGCAGGCCACTCGCAACCCACACGTCCGCACCCGCGTCCTCCTCCTCCTTGGCCGAACCTTTAAAGCCAAGGGCATGTTCGACCTTTCGATCAAACAACTCTCCGACGCCCTGGCCGACCTGCACACCATGGACCACATCAAAAAGGAAGTCCTCTACGAAAAGGGCCTCATCCATGACGAAACCGGCGATAAAGCCACCGCCCTCGAGTGTTTCAAACAAATCTACGAAGTGGACTACGGCTATCGCGATGTCGCCCAACGCGTCGAATCATCCTATTCCTAACCTATTCTATCCGGGTGACTGGCCCGATAGGTGCTAACTAACCGTTTATCGGGCGGACCACTGTGATTTTCTGCGGGCAATGTGGCGTGGCTATTGACGCGCCCCCATTTTCTGCGGGATGCTTCGGGCGCAATGAACGACACCCCACGCCCGTTTTCCAGTCCGATGCTCGATGGCCCGGACCGCGCCCCGAGCCGCGCGATGCTCTACGCCGTCGGCTTCAACAAGGAAGATTTCGCCAAGGCCCAGATCGGCATCGCCTCGACCTGGAGCGAGGTGACTCCCTGCAATGTTCACATCGACAAATTGGCGCGCGAAAGTTCTAACGGCGTCAACGCCGCCGGCGGCAAGGGCATCATCTTCAATACCATCACCATCTCCGACGGCATCTCAATGGGCACCGAGGGGATGAAATACTCGCTCGTGTCGCGCGAGGTCATCGCCGACTCGATCGAAACCGTCGTGGGCTGCGAGGGCATGGACGGCTTTGTCGCCATCGGCGGCTGTGATAAGAACATGCCCGGCTGCCTGATGGCCATGGCCCGCATGAACCGCCCCGCGGTCTTCGTTTATGGCGGCACCATCCTGCCCGGCTGCGCCACCCTCAAAGGCGAATCCAAAGATCTTGATATCGTCTCGGTCTTCGAGGCCGTCGGTAAACACGCTAACGGCGAATACTCTGATGAGGAGTTAGAAACTGTCGAGTCCTGCGCCATCCCCGGGGCCGGCTCGTGCGGCGGGATGTATACCGCCAATACCATGGCCAGCGCCATCGAGGCACTTGGCATGTCTCTACCTAACAGCTCTGCTCAAGCCGCCATCTCCGATGACAAGATGCGCGATTGCTTCGACGCCGGTGCCGCCGTGATCCAGCTCATCAAACTGGGCATCAAACCGCGCGATATCATGACCAAGGAGGCATTTGAAAATGCCATCACTGTGCTCATTGCTCTGGGCGGCTCCACTAACGCCTGCCTTCACATCCCTGCCATGGCTCACGCCGCTGGCATCGAAATCACCATCAACGACTTCGAACGCATCGGAAAACGGGTGCCCGTCCTCGCCGACCTCAAACCGTCTGGCAAATATGTCATGGCCGACTTGGTCAACATCGGCGGAACGGTGCCACTCATGAAGATGTTGCTAGACGCGGGCTTGCTTCACGGCCAATGCCTGACGGTGACAGGCCGCACGATGCGCGAAAACCTTGAGAAACTCGCTAGACCCTACCCAGCCGACCAACAGATCATTCGGCCGTTAGATAACCCAATCAAAAAAGACAGCCACCTGCGCATTCTCTACGGTAACCTCGCCAAAGGTGGTGCCGTCGCCAAAATTTCGGGTAAGGAAGGTGAGGTGTTCACAGGCAAGGCGCGGGTCTTCGAGTCCGAGGACACCGCCATGAAGGCGATCCTCGCTAAAACTATCCAAAAGGGCGACGTGATCGTCATCCGCATGGAAGGCCCAAAAGGCGGACCCGGGATGCGAGAAATGTTAGGGCCCACCAGCGCCATCATGGGCTTGGGCCTCGGCAAGGACGTGGCCCTCATCACCGACGGGCGATTCTCCGGGGGTAGCCACGGATTTGTCGTGGGCCACATCACCCCGGAGGCTTTCATGGGCGGCACCCTCGCCATCCTCCAGGAGGGCGATGAAATCTCTATCAATGCCGCCACCAATCGCATCGATGTTAATCTAACCGACGAGGAAATCTCCACGCGCATGGCCGCCTGGGTCCAACCCGCGCCTCGTTACACGCGCGGCGTGCTCGCCAAATATGCCAAGCTCGTTTCCACTGCGAGCGAGGGTGCCGTGACGGATAAATATCTCTAACGACATAACAATGTCCCCCAATACCTCATCCAAGTGGAATGCCAGGGGAATACCATGAAATTCGCCACGCCCATCCCAGCGGAGCCCAAGGCGTTTATTGCCGAAGCCCTCCGCCGCACGATCACCGAAGGGTGATGAAATAATCACCCTTTGATCTCTAGCAACATCTGCGGGTTGTTGGAGAATTTCTTCAGGAAGAACAACAATCGTTCCATGGCTTCCACCGGGCGGTGCCCGGCGAGTCCGCGGCGGATGAGGTGGATCTTGTGGAGCATGTGGTCCGGAATGAGCAATTCTTCACGACGTGTGCCGGATTTGAAGATGTCCGCTGCCGGATAGATATAGTTTTCTGCGATTTTGCGGTCGAGCACGAGTTCCATATTACCGGTGCCCTTGAACTCCATGTAGATAGCCTCGTCGGCGCGCGAGTTGGTCTGGATGAGCGCGGTGGCCAGGATGGTCAGTGAGCCACCCCCACGGGTGTTGCGCGCGGCGGCGAAAAGCCGTCGCGGGACTTCCAGCGCGCCGATGGTGATGCCGCCCGAACCGGTGCCTCGGCCGTGGTTGTTCATGGTGTTGTTATAAGCACGCGCCAAACGCGTGATGGAATCCATGAGCAAAAATACGTCCTTGCCCGCCTCGACAAGGCGCTTGGCTCGCTCAATGGCCAGCTCGGCGATGCGACAGTGGTTGCGCGGTTGCTCGTCGTTAGAACTGGCGTAAATCTCCGCCCCGGGCAGCGCACGGCGAAATTCAGTGACCTCTTCCGGGCGCTCATCCACTAACAAAACCATGAGGTGTACGGTGTCTTCGTATTTCTCGCGGATCGCCTCGGCCATGTGCAGCAGAAGGGTGGTTTTTCCCGAGCGGGGAGGGGACACAATGAGTCCGCGCTGGCCGCGCCCCACGGGGGCCATGATGTCCACAACACGCGTGGTGAAGCGCTCCGGCGTGGTTTCAAAACTGATGCGTCGAGTGGGATTGATCGCCTTGAGTTCATCGAAGTGCGGGAGCTTGGCCGCCTCCTCGGGCGGCATGCCGTTGACGGTGGTGATCTCAATAACCTGAGGGCCGCGCGGGCCATTTTGATAGAATCCGTCGATCCGCTGGCCGAGGCGCAGGTTGTGGCGGCGAATCAATTCGGGAGTGACAAACACGTCGTCGCGAAGCTGCTCGTAGTTATTGCCCGGCAGGCGGAGAAACCCAAATCCCTTGGGGGTAAGTTCCAACAGTCCATCGGCAGCGATTTTTGGGCCTAACACGGGGGCCGCTCTGCGATCATGATACTCGCCGCCGCTAGAGTCGGCTCCCTCGGCACGTCCCGCATCGGGGCGTCGGCCGTGCGATTGGCCGTGAGTTTGGCCAGGGGGTTGTCCTTGGCCTTGGGGTTGGCGTTCGTTACGGTTCTTGCGTTTGTCGCGGCGCCGTTTGCTGCGGCTTGGTTGGCCATCGCGGTTTTGTCCCTCGCGGTTTTGTCCTTCGCGGTTTTGTCCTTCGCGGTTTTGTCCCTCGCGGTTTTGCCCCTCGCGGTTTTGTCCATCGCGGTTTTGTCCATCGCGTGTTCGGCCCTCACGGTTGTGGGGGGCGCGCACTTGCGAATGGCGTCCTTGCGGTGGTCGATCGTCAGATGGCGGGCTTGATGCAGGCATCACTCCAGGCGGGCGCACATCGCTCGCTGAAACAGAAGTGGCCGACGCGGGTCTATCGTTAGATCCCGCCTCGCGGGCAGCAACCGGTCCACCACCAGGAACGCGACCAAATAATTTGGGCTTCTCTGGGGGGGCGGCTTCCTGCGGAGCTGGCTGGTGGTGGCGGTCCGCTGGCTCCTGTGCCTCCTGCGGTGGAGGCACTGATTTTTTCGCGCGCGGCCGTTTGGTTGCGGGCTTGCTGGGTTGCTCTGCGGGCATCGTGTCTGCGCCAGATGCCTCGGCATCTGTCATAACAGCCTTTTTGGAGACCTTCTTCGCCACTACTTTTTTTGCCGCGACCTTTTTGGGCAAGGCGACCTTTTTGGGCTCGGTTTTCGGGGCCTCGGGTGTGGCGACCGCTTTTTTCGCGGCACGCTTGCGTGCGGGCGGCGTCTCACCATGGCTGTCGGC
>JBDLWH010000032.1:0-7492 GCA_039804325.1 Verrucomicrobiota bacterium | reverse complement strand
TAATCCGTCATGACCGACACCGCACCCAACCTTGACTTCATCCGCGAGATCATCGCCGATGATTTGACCACCGGCAAACACTCCGCCATCCTCACCCGCTTCCCACCGGAACCTAACGGGTATTTGCACATCGGCCATGCCAAATCCATCTGCCTGAACTTCGGCATCTCCCGAGAAAATGCCGGCGTCACCGGCACGCGCTGCCACCTGCGCTTCGACGACACCAACCCGGAAAAGGAGGAAAGCGAATACGTCGAGAGCATCAAGACCGACGTCCAATGGCTCGGGTTCGATTGGGGCGAGCACCTGTATTTCGCCAGCGATTATTTCACGTTTTTCCATGACTGCGCCGTCCACTTGATCGCTGCGGGGTTGGCCTACGTCGATGACGACAGCGCCGAGGAAATCCGAGCCAAGCGTGGGAACCTGACCACTCCGGGCACCCATTCGCCGCGGCGCGAGCGCACGGTGGAGGAAAACCTCGACCTCTTTGCACGCATGCGCGCCGGCGAATTCAAGGAAGGCGAGTGCGTCCTGCGCGCCAAGATCGACATGGCGTCGTCTAACATGAATCTACGCGATCCGGTGCTCTATCGGATCATGCACGCCCACCACCATAACACCGGCGACGCTTGGTGCATCTACCCGATGTATGACTTCGCACACCCGCTCGAAGACGCCCTAGAGCACATCACCCACTCGCTCTGCACGCTGGAGTTTGAAAACCACCGCCCGCTTTACGATTGGTTTATTGACCACTGCCCGGTGCCCTCAAAGCCGCGTCAAATCGAATTCGCGCGGCTCAATCTCACCTACACCGTGATGAGCAAGCGTAAGCTCTTGCAACTCGTCCAGCAAGGGCACGTCAGCGGATGGAACGATCCCCGCCTGCCCACCCTCTCCGGCCTGCGCCGCCGTGGTTACCCCGCTCCTGCCATACGCGATTTCTGCAAACGCATCGGCCTCACCAAATTCAACAGCACCACCGACGTCGCGCTGCTCGAATTCGAGGTCCGCGATTTCCTCAACCCATCGTCGCCACGCCGCATGGCCGTGCTCAACCCGCTCAAAGTGGTGCTCGACAATTGGTCCGCCGAGCCACTCGGCCACGTCCCGCTCGCAAACCACCCGCAAAACCCGGCTGCCGGCGACCGCCAAGTCGCCATCTCCGACGAACTCTGGATCGAACGCGACGACTTCATGGTGGACCCACCGAAAAAATTCTATCGGTTGGGGCCGGGGCGCCATGTGCGTCTGCGCGGTGGCCACATCATTCGTCACGTATCCCATGAAACGGATGCGGCCGGCCACGTGACGCTCATTCACGCGGAGATCGTGCCCGGGACGGTAGGGGCAGACGCCCCGGCAGGCATTGAATGTCGCGCGGCCATCCATTGGGTGGACGCCGCGACGGGCATGGATGCGCAAGTGCGCCTGTATGACCGGCTTTTCACCGTTGCGGATCCGGACGGGGCACCAGACGGTTTCGTGAGTGTGCTCAATCCGGCATCGCTGACCACTGTGACGGCCAAGGTCGAACCGGCGCTGGCGCAGGCACCTGCCGGATTTGCGTGCCAATTCGAGCGTGTTGGTTACTTTATCGCAGATGACTGTGACCACCAACCCGGTTGCCAGCCTGTTTTCAACCGCACCGTCGCCCTCAAAGATTCTTGGGGCAAACAGGCTGGTCGTTAGCAGCTTAGCGCGCTGATGGCGTCCTCTGCGGGTGGCGGGAGCGCCCCTCCCTCAGGGTTCGCCGACGGCGAGGAACGACTTGCGGCACAGATCCGCGTATTTCCCACCCTGAGCCAGCAGGATGGCGTGGCTCCCCTGTTCGATGACCTGCCCATTTTCCAAGACATAGATGCGATCGGCGTTTTGGATCGTCGATAGCCGGTGGGCGATCACGAATGCCGTGCGGTTTTTCATCAGGCGGTCCAAGGCATCCTGAATTTGGCGTTCGGTTTCGGAATCCACCGATGCGGTTGCCTCATCGAGCAATAGCAACGGCGCGTTCTTGAGCAGGGCACGGGCGATCGACAGTCGTTGCTTTTCCCCGCCAGAAAGTTTCACGCCGCGCTCGCCGACGTTGGTGTCGAGTTGCTTAGGCAATCCGCTCACAAAACTTTCGGCGTGAGCGGCCGTCAGGGCGCACCACAGGTCGGCGTCGGACGCGTCGCGTTTCGAGAGCAGAAGGTTTTCGCGCACCGTGCCATTGAACAAAAATGGCTCTTGGGTGACATAGGCGAGGTGATCGCGCAGCGAGGATTTGGCGAGCGTGTGGATGGGGATGCCATCGATGGTGATGGTCCCAGAGGTCACTTCATAAAATCGGGCCAGCAGCGCGAGCACCGTGGTTTTTCCGGCACCGGTCGATCCGACCAGGGCGATGGTTTGGCCGGGCGGGGCGTCCAGGGTGACTTCGTGGAGCGTCGGTTGGTCCTGATAGGCGAAGGAAACGCGATCGAACCGTACATGACCGGCGATAGATTGTGGGAGTTTCGCGCCCTCGGTAGCATTAGGTTCTTCGGGCGCATCGAGGATTTCAAACACTCGGTCGGCGGCCGCACGCCCCGATAGCAGCATCTGGTTGAGCGAGTTCAAGCGTTCGATCGGTTCGTAAAACAGCGCCAGGAACAAGAGAAATTTGGCGAAGTCGCCCATGCTCAACGAGCCGTGCATCACGGCCGAGCCACCGAATGCGAGCACCAGCACGTAGCCCGTCATGCGCAAAAACGACATTCCCGGCGAATAAATCGCCCACCATTTCATCATGCGCAGCGTGGCGCGGCGCAGTTGGTCGGAAAACCGGTTGAAGCGTGCGTGTTCGGCATTTTCGGCGGCGTAGGCTTTGATTTGGCGTATGCCCGAGAGGTTATCGTGGAGCAGGGCATTCAGATCTGACGCCGCGTCGCGGTTGTTGCGGTAGCGGTCACGACCACGCGTCGAGTAAATCCATGCCCCCACGGCCAGAAATGGCACAGGCAAGGTCGCCCAGGCCGCCACGGTGGGGTTGAGAACAAACAAATAAACGCCGATTCCCAAAACTTGGAGAGCTGCGACGAGTCCTTGTTCAACCCCGTCAATCAGGACGCGCTCCATGTTGGTGACGTCCTCAACGACACGCGTCATGATGTCGCCGGTGCGCCGCGTGTCGAACCAGCGCAGCGGTAAGCGTTGGATTTTGGCGTAAAGATCCGAGCGGATATCGAAGATGACCTTTTGTTCGAAGATGTTATTGATGAAAATGCGCAGCACATTCAGGCCGTCCTTGATCAAGAACCCGAGCAGGGCGATGGCAATCCACCAGGCAAACTCGCCGTGTCGGCTGGGATCAGGGATGATGCGGTCAATCACGTGGCCCGTCGCGTTCGGAAACACAAAAACCGCCAGTGTCATCCCCACCGCACAGAAAATCTGGGCAACCGCGAGGCCGGGGTAATGGCGCAAATACGCAAATACGCGAAGGATGGACTTCATGGATCTGCCGAGCGATGGCCCTCACCGCGGGATTTGTAAAGTCCTGCTCTCAAGAAGTTTGACAGTCGATGCATTTTTGGGTTGCCGAAGAGGATCGAGACTTCCTAGTGTCCGCGCACACGGAATTCAAAGCTTCACATTATAAACCTATGGCTAACGTCTTCGGAATCCTCACCGGCATCGTGCTTGCACTCGCAGGCTTTGTTGCTTATAAAAACCACGCGGCCCTCCAACTAGAAGTCACCGCAAGGGACAGTCAAAAAGAAGCGCTGGTTGCGAGCCAGAAGCGATTAAAAACGGCACAGGAGGGTCTGACCGTGACCATAGGCAAGCGCACCGAGGTGGATGCAGTGGTCGTCCAGCAAGGTGAGCAGGAAGTGGTGCAGAAAAAGACCAACGAGGATCTCACGCAGGAGAACGTCGCCAAGACCGCCAAGATCGCGCCAAACAAGGACAAAATAGCATCCTTCAAGGAGAAGACGTCGAAGGTCGGTGATTTGAATGACCTGGCGACCAAGATGCGCTCAACCAAGGTGGAATCGGAGGAGATCGACCAATCGATCACCGCTCGTGGTGCCAAACTGGCTGGTTTGACCGCCGAGAACAACGAGGCCGAATCATCCGCGAAGAACACCAAGATTCAATTCGAGAGATTCACCACAGGCCAGTCGCTTTCCTCTCTGAACACAACGATTCGTTCGATTTACCCAACGTGGGGGTTTGTTACCCTCGCTTGTGGCAACAACGGCGGCGTCGTCGCCAATTCCATGCTCGAAGTCATACGCAACGACCAACCGATCGCCAAACTTTTGGTCACCTCAGTGGAAACCAACTCGGCATCTGCAAGTATCGTCCCAGATTCGCTTAATCAGGATGTTGTCCTAGCCGTCGGCGACCACGTCATCTCGACCACCAAGCCCGTCACCGCTTCCAAGCCTGCCCCCATCACAACCGAGATTCCTTCCACCCCAGCGCTGCCCGCCGCCGAGCCAACTGCTGACTCGGTGCCTCCTGTCGTGGATCCCGCAGCCCCAGCCGATCCCGCGGCCCCAGCCGATCCCGCCCCTGCGACCAACTGATCCTTCTTAACGTTTTTTAAAAAAAGTTTCCACGGACAACCCATGAAAGCCATTCTTTACATTGTGACCATCCTGATCGGGGGCGGCGGCGTCTTTTACACGCTTTCGGAATCGAGCAAGTTTCGGACTCTTCAAAAAGATCGATCCAAGATCAAGGCCGACGTAGCGGAGACCTCCGCGAATGCCTTGGTGCAAGAAAAGCAACTCACCGCCGAGAAGGCCACGCTGGTGGTATCCGAGCGGAAAAAGGAAGAGGTCACTCAGACGCTTTCGGCGCTTGAAGCCAAGGGCTCGGAGCTCAAGCGTAAAAGCACCGATCTCGATACCGAACTCACAACCCAGGAGAAAGAACTCGTGGAACTCGATAAAACCCTGGCCGAAGTCAAAAAAATCCTAGCTGACCTCGGGGATGACGTCACGGTGGACAATCTGGGCGACAAGGTGCAGGACATCGACAACGCCAAGAAAGCCAAGCAAAGCAAGCTTGAGGAAATCGAAACCCTCATCGTCGCTGCTGATAAGAGCCTCATCACCAACCGCGCCGATGCCGATCGCTTCGCCAAACGCATCGTCGAGCGTAACTCACGCATCGGTCGTAATGCCATGGAAGCCGTGATCACCGCAGTGGATCAGAATTGGGGATTCGTCGTCATCGGTGCCGGCTCCAACTCGGGCTTCACCCCACAGACGAGCCTGCTCGTTTCGCGTGACGGTCGCATGATCGCTCGCGTCCGCCCATCATCCATTGAGCCGACCCAAACGATTGCCGAAATCGATTTGAAGAGTCTTACCACAGGAGTGCGCCTTCAACCGGGCGACCGTGTGATCCTCTCCAAGCCGAACACAAACTGAAACCACCTGGGAAATCCCTCAGGGTTCAGGCGTTGCGAACTTGCATGGCGCAGAGCATCTTTTACCATCACCGCATAATGAGACGCTCATTCTTGATGTTTTCCGTGCTGGTGATGGGTTTTGGGTGTGCTTCCTGCGCCGACACTCCAGATAAATCTCCCGTCGGGCCAGTGTCCGAAACGAGTAAAATCCCATGGAACAGCCCGGTGGCTGGCCAGGGACAAGGGCAATTCGGCATGATGCCCCAAAACCAATACCGTCGGTAAGCCCCCCGGTGAGCGGGCGACAATGGTTCACTTGCCATCCCATGGCTCCCCAAGCCATCGGTCACTCGTTGCCTAACCGTTGAACAAACTCATCGAGTAACGCCTTGAGTCGTGGTTCGCGGGCGATGGCCGCTGGTTTATCGAACCCTATCCAAATGGCCGTCGCTCCGCCGGGCCCCAGACGCAGCGTCCATGCGTCGCGCTCGGATCCGGTGGCCCCGGTGAAACTGCGGGTTCCGTTCGAGCGGTGCAAGACGCTCATGGCGTCCCCGGCGGCCCCGGCGCTGAGTGCCTGAGTGAGATCGGGTTGGGCGCGGTAGAGCACCTCGCCCGAAGCGTCGCGGATTTCGCGGATGAGATAGGGTTTCGGACGTTTGCCCTTGTTGCCCAAGGTGGCAAGCCCGACCGACATCTCTAAGGGCGTCGCCGCTACCGATCCCCGAAACAAATCTTCGGTCGCCAAAAATGGACCCGCTATCCCACAGCGCTTCGCGAGGCGCTCGACTTCTGCCGGACCAATCTGACGCCCCGTTTGCACCGGCTTCCCTGGTAGCACCAGTTTCCCGCGCTCAGCGACGGCCGCTGCCACAAAGGGCTCGAACGCCGAGCCCAAATCACGGCTCGATCGCGTGCGGTCAAAACGCGAGTGCCCGTAATCACGCCCCCCGATGAGCGCGAGGATCGCCCCGCTGCGCGTCTCGGTGGTCACCGCCGCGTATTGCACGTAGGCCGGTTCGCTGCCAGCCAGATGGGTTTTGTGCGCTGGATGCTGCCAAGATTTTTCCTGTTCCAGATCCTCGACAGCGTGAGTGAGCTCCTTTTCCAACCGTTGTTGCCAAGCCGCGTTGAGCGTGGTGTCAACACGGAGGCCGCCGAGTAGGATTTCGCCATCGTCAAGGATGCGGTCGAGCTCACGTCGCACGGCCTGAAGGGCGTAGGACGTTTGGGTTTCGCGTTGTTCGTCGACCACCAGGTTCACGGGTTCGGCGGCGATGGCGTCACAGCGCGCTTGGTCGATGAATCCCATGGCCATCATGCGCTTGAGTGTTTGGTCACGTTGTTCGATGGCGGCATCCAGGTTGCGGAAAGGCGAAAAAATGTGCGGCCCGCGGATGATGCCCACGACCATGGCGCATTCTCCGTCGCTCAGGGCGCGCGTGGGTTTCCCGAAATACGTGATGGCCGCTTGTTCAATGCCATCAGCCCCAGCGCCGAAATAAATGCGGTTGAGGTAGTGGGTGAGGATCTCATCCTTCGTGTAGCACGACTCGACGCGCAAGGTCAGTGCGATTTCGAGGAATTTGCGATGCAGGGATTTTTGCTTCATTTTGAAGCAGTTGCGAGCGAGCTGCATGCTCAGCGTTGACGCCCCTTGGGTGAAGTCTCGGTCTTTCAGGTTTCTCACGGTCGCTCGCGCTAACCCGCGCACATCCACTCCCTTGTGCTCGAAAAACCGCGCGTCCTCACGCGCTTGCAGCGCCTGAACCAAAAATGCCGGTAAATCGCAGCGTTGCACGAGTTTTCGACCCGTCCCGCCTGGCGCGGCGATTTCGACCCCTTTGTGGTCATAATACGTGGTGCCTGCTGGCAGGCGCGCTACCTCTCCCAAATCAAAGCGCATCGCCAACAAAAAGTAGAAAAAGGCGATACCCGCGGCCACGATCAGCCCGAGCACCCCGAGTTGGAAACATGCGCCGAGCGGGCCATGGAGGCACTCGGGGAGCCAGCGCTTCCAGATGGGCGGTGGGCTGATAGGACGCCAGGTGGACATGACAGGTGAGACTAATGGTTACGGTTCATCGACCACTTCGGCAC
>JBDLWH010000031.1:0-10723 GCA_039804325.1 Verrucomicrobiota bacterium | reverse complement strand
GTTTGCTCAATCACGCGAGCGATTTGGGGCGAAGCGCAAGGATGGTGCTCGCAAACTCAAAGGGGCCGCCGGGGTGGCCAGCGCGTCGCTCTGGAGTCTGCGAGACTTGCGCAAAGGGGTGGTCTGATCAAAGGAGGGGCAATCTCGATTACGTTGGCTAAAACATGACAGCGTGACAGACCTTTTCTCAGATTATCGTGGAGGATGGCGTCGCGGCGAAGACGATTTGTGCCTACATCGACCTGAATCCGGTGCGTGCCGGGATGGTTAAAGACCCGGCGGATTACCGATGGAGCAGCTACGGCGAGGCGATCGGCGGCGGCGCGAAGGGCAATGGAAAGACGGCGCGGGCCGGCTTGTTGAGGGCGTTGAGGGCGCATCAGGGAGTGGTGGCCGATGCCGGATTATGGACGAGTGGAGTGTCGCGGGAATATCGAAAACTGCTGATGGCGGGCGCATCGGAAAAAACCTCACACTGCGACAGAGGGACAGACCTGTGGTCACAGAGGGACAGACCTGTGGTCAGATCGCCTTACGCCGATTTTTCTCATCTCGGTAGGCGGGGAGTCCCGGGTTCACCGTGGGTTCACTCCCCAAGCAGACGCCGTGTGCCGTGCGCATACCAAAAAAAAGCCCCGCCGGAATTGGCGGGGCTGATTTGACGAACAGGATGGCGGAGCGGACGGGGCTCGAACCCGCGACCTCCAACGTGACAGGCTGGCGCTCTAACCAACTGAGCTACCGCTCCATGTCCTGTTCGGGTGGCGCGGAAGCTAGGGGGAGACCCGATCAGGCGCAACACCTTTTTTTGGATTGAGAGAACTTTTTTAAGGATGCGGCAATCGCAGTGCCGTGACGGTGGCGTCGAGGCTCGCGAGATCTTCGATGGAATGGACTACGGCATCCTTGTCGATTTTGGCGACGAGGCCGGCGATGACCTTGCCCGGGCCGAGTTCCAGGAAATTCCGGTGACCCATGGCGATGAGCGCTTGGATCGATGCAGTCCACCGGACAGTGCCCGTGACCTGTTTTTCGAGCATGCGGCGGATTTCGTCGGCCTCGGCCACTGGGGTCGCCGCGTAGTTGCAAAGCACTGGGATGTTGGGTGTCTGCAGGGTGAGAGCGGCGAGTTCTGAGGAAAGCTGGTCTTGCGCGCTTTGCATGAGGCGTGAGTGATACGCACCGGCGACGTTCAGTTTGATGGCGCGGCGAATGCCGAACTCCTTGGCTTTGGCCACCGCGGTGTCGATGCCAGTGACGGTGCCGGAGAGCACGATTTGGCCGGGAGCGTTGAGATTGGCGATATCCACATCGGCGGCGGCGGCCAGCGCGCGCACCTGCTCCTCATCGCCGCCGATGAGCGCGGCCATCGCTCCTTGGGTGGCCAGGCACGCTTCTTCCATGAATGCGCCGCGTTTGCCCACGATGCGCAGGCCGTCCTCGAACGAGAAGGTGCCGGCAGCGGCGTGCGCGGTGAATTCGCCGAGCGAGAGGCCAGCCGCGGCTAGCGGCGTGAGTTCGGGCATGCGTTCGCGCAGCAGGGTGAGGGCCATCAGGCCGTGGAGATAGAGCGCGGGTTGGCAGCGCGAGGTTTTGGTGAGTTCTTCATCAGGCCCCTCGAACATGATTTTGGAGAGGGAGAACCCGAGGGCGTCATCAGCCATGGCCGACAGCGCACGGGCATCGGCGGAGGCATCCACGAAGTCTTTGCCCATGCCCGTTTTTTGGGCGCCCTGACCGGAGAAAAGAAGAACGAGTTGGCTCATGTCGAGGGAGGGTTTAGGGGAATGCGACGGCTCTGCAAAGCGGAAACACCGAGCGAGCGCGTTGCGGGATTTTTTCGTCGGGTGAGATCCGGATTGGACGCGCGCCCCGCGCTCATCCACCATCCGGCATGGCGAAGGTGCTCGTGGGACTCTCAGGCGGCGTGGACAGCGCGGTGGCCGCAGCGCTATTGGTTGAGCAAGGCCACCAAGTTACTGCGGGCTACATGAAAAATTGGATCAATGCGGAAGGCATCCCTGGGGATTGTCCGTGGGAGCAAGACATCCATGACGCCCACTCAGTGGCCAAGGTGCTGGGGATTGAATTGCGTGTTATCGATCTGATTGATGCCTATCAGAATCGCATCGTGAACACCCTGATTGAGGGGTATCGGGCAGGCATCACGCCCAATCCAGACGTTTGGTGCAACCGCGAGATGAAGTTTGGGGTGTTTCTCGATTACGCGCTATCGCAGGGGTTTGAGCAGGTGGCCACCGGCCACTACGCGCGGCGCCGGACGCTATCCGATGGTTCGGCGGTGATTTTGCGCGGTGCGGATCCGAACAAGGATCAAAGCTATTTTCTCTCACTCATGACCCAGCACCAGGCGGCGCACGCGATGTTGCCCACAGGCGAGATGCTCAAACCCGAAGTGCGCGAGGCGGCTCGCCATTTCAATCTGCCGGTGGCGGAAAAAAAGGACAGCCAGGGGATATGCTTCCTCGGCCAAGTCAAAATGAGCGATTTTCTCCGCCATTACGTGGCGGACTCACCGGGGGACATCGTCGATGTGTCGGGCACCATTCTCGGCCGACACCGGGGGCTCCATCTTCACACGCTCGGTCAACGCAAGGGCCACGGCGTCGCCTCACCTCGCGAAGGGATGGCCTATGTGGTCGTGGGCAAGGACGCCGCCAACAACCGCCTCATCGTCGGCTGGGACACCCCGGCCACAGACGGGCTTTACACACGAGTCTGCACCGTAGGCTCGCTCTCAGCCATCAACGAAACGCTCGTCACCCGTCGGCATATCGAAGCCCAACCGCGGTATCGGTCCAAGGCAGAACCCGCGAAAATCGAAGCTCTCGGCCACGACAGGCTGCGCCTGGAATTCCATCAACCGCAACGCGCCATCGCGCCGGGCCAAATTTGCGCGTTCTATGACGGCGGAATGTTGTTGGGCGGAGGCGTCTTCGAGGCCGTGGAATGCCCGTGACCGATGCGCCGCCGGACGCGCCGCAGCGCGGAAACCATCCCCCAGGCATCCCGCAGGGGAGCCACTTTCCCGCCTTTTTTTTGGATCCAATTCACTGGGATTTCCAGCCAGCCCGATCCGTCGCGTTTGAGGGTGGCCAAGAGTTCGGAATCAAAGGCGAGGCCGTTTTCGCTGAGGCGGTTGACGATGCGCCGGTAGTCGCTGGCCTTGATGATTTTCGCTCCGCACTGCGGATCGTCGCACTGGAGGCCCAAGAGGAAACGGGTTGCCAATAAAAACCCATGGTGGGCCAGTCCCCGCCACGGACTTTCGACCACTTCTGTGGTGGCCGTGCGTTTGCGAATACCCAGCACTGAGGCGTTGGACGCCAACGCATGGGCGAGGAGATCTAACAATCCTTGAGCAGTGACGCTGCCGTCAGCATCAAGGAAGGCGAGCCAATCGGCGTCGGGTGCCAGCGCCCACGCCTCGCGGACCACGGAGCCCTTGCCGCAGTGGGTCGCCGCGAAGTGGAGACCCACACGCGGAAAAACCATGGCAAATTTTTGTTGGAGTTGGGTGAGTCGCGCATGTTCTTCGGGATTTGACCCGTCATCGGCGATGATCCAGTGGATGGGCAGCGGGGACTCCGCGAGCGCCATGGCCAAGGTTTCGCCGAAAACTGCCAAGCGCGAGGAATCATTCCACACCGGGGTAACGAGCAGGATTTGGTGCGGCGAGGCGGGCATGGAGGCGCCGACATTAACATTGCAGGAGGCGGGATTCTTTCATCGTATCACTTCGCTTTGATGAAACGTGCCGTCTTGAGCTTCCTGTGGATCAGCGTGATCGTAACCGGGGTATTCCTCCGCTTCGAGCATCTCGACAAGCGCCCGTTTCACGCCGACGAGGCCACTGGCGCGCGCATCACCGCCCGGCGCATGGAATCCGGGGCGAATCAATTTGATCCCAAGCACTTTCACGGGCCGGTGCTCGCCGATTTGACCATCCCGCTCTGCAAGCTGCGCGCTGAAACGCGATGGCAAGAGATGACCAAAGCGACATTGCGCACGCTTCCGGCCATGGCTGGGGCTTTGCTCGTATTGTTGCCGCTGTTTTGGCGCCACCGCTACGGTGACGCGGCCATGGGGTTGGCGGCGGCGATTCTAGCGACCTCGCCGTTGTTAGTTTACTACAGCCGCATGTTTATCCACGAATCGCTCCTCGTGCTATTCGGGATGCTGGCGCTGATGAGTTTGACCCGCAACCCGCGATGGGGCATCCCGGGATTGCTCATCGGCCTGATGTTTGCCACCAAGGAGAGTTTTGCCATCAGCCTCATCGCGTGGTCAGGTGCCGGCCTGCTCATCGCCTTGGAATCCCGGAAATGGCCGGACCGCGCCACTTGGGTTTCTGCTTGGCACCTCTACCGCTGGCCCGTGGGCCTTTGCCTGCTCGCCGCCACCGTCACGGCCACTGGCATTTATACCGACGGATTTCAACACCCGCAGGGTGCGTTTGACGCGTTGCGCACATTTTTTGTCTATAAAACAGGGGCGGGACACGACAAATCTATCGGTTATTATGCTAAGCTGCTTGCCCTTCCCCAGAAATCCGGTGGTGTTTGGTGGTTCGGCACCCCGGCGGTCGGACTCGCGATATTCGCATACCTCAACACCTTCCGCCGTGACCCGGCCGCCACGCCAGGCCGTCCACTCATTCGTTTTCTCGCCTATGCCGCCGTCGGCCATGTCCTCATCTACAGCCTGATCGCCTACAAGACGCCGTGGCTCGCGTGCCTGCCATGGGCACATGTCTGCCTGTTAGCTGGATTTGCGTTAACTGGTTTTACCCATCATGGCCGACCGATCCAGATCGCCCTGGTGGTGCTGGCAACAGGCTGTCTCGTCACGCAATTCCAGCAAGCGCGGCGGGCAACCGGGCGCTATGCCTCTGATGAGCGGAACCCTTATGCCTACGTTCCCACCCGCAATGATATTGAAACCCTCGAGCCGTGGTTATGGAAATTGCGCCAAGTCGCCCCGGGTGGTTCGTTAGAGCCAGTGGGCGTCGTGGGCACCGATTACTGGCCGCTTCCTTGGTATCTTCGCTCGTACGAGCGCGTCGGTTATTGGCCGACCCCCGGGGACGATCTGACGCAATTTCCATTAGTTTTTGCGTTGCCAGAATCGGCGGCGGCTGTGGTTAAATCGCTAGAAAAATCGCACGTGGCGGTGCGGAAAGGTCTGCGTGCCGAGGTGCCGGTCTATGTGTTCGTGCGAGCAGATATTTGGAAACGATGGATGGAGCCCGCCCGCCAATGATGCCCCCCGTTCCCATCCCCGACGCGCATCTTTTCACCCATGATGCGATGAACACCACCTTCAACCTGCGCATCCGTGGCATGGATGAGAGCGCCGCGAGGGGCATCGCCAGAGTGTGCTGCGATCGATTGGATTCCCTAGAGTCGTGCTTGAGCCGCTTTGCCGAGGGCAGCGATGTCTCGCGCATCAATAGCCTGGGCGCAGGCGAAACCCTCTATCTCTGCGAGCCCACCCACCAGTGCCTGCTCCTCGCCCTGAATGCCTATGCCGAAACCGCCGGCTTGTTTGATATCACGCTCGGCTCCCGCATCGAACACCGGAAATCAGGCGCGCCAGAGCCCGCGCCGCCGCTTGTCGGCCAACTCACCATTCATCCCGATGTGCCTGCCATCACCTGCGAATCGCCCGGACGCGAAATCGATCTGGGCGGCATCGGCAAGGGGTTTGCCCTCGACCAACTCCACCAGCTTCTCACCGAGTGGGGCGTTCAGGATGCGCTCCTCTCTGCTGGCGGCTCGTCGCTGCTTGCCTTCGGCCCGAGCGCGTGGCCGGTCAATCTCACGGGCGACGCCCAGGGTGAGCGCGTCATGCTCACCCGCCAAGCGCTCAGTGCCTCGGGCACTGGGATCCAAGGCCACCACATCGTCCATCCGGGCGGCGCGCAGGCCATGCCCGCCGAACCCTGCAAGCGCGTTTGGGTGATCGCCCGGACTGCGGCTCAGGCCGAAATTTGGTCCACCGCCCTGATGCTCGTCTCGCCCGACGATATGCCTAGTTGCATCGCCGGTAACTCGGAAATCATCGCTCTCTACACCGAGCGTGATGGCCAGGTGCAAGCCGTCACTTGATAAGAACTAACCGCTCACAAACACAGCGGCAGATAAACGATCACGATTTTAGGACGCTAAGTAGAGTCAGCAGGCGTTATGATTTCGGGATGGAGAAGTAAAAGATAGAGCCAGTTCCCACTTCACTTTTCACATTCATTTTGCCGTGGTGGGCTTCAATGATTTTTTTCACGATGGCCAGGCCAAGACCAGTGGATTTCTCGTTTGCGGTAGCCTTGACAGAGGTTGTTTGGAAAAAGTTGAAGAGATTAGAAAGTTCTTCAGCCGGAATCCCTTGTCCATGATCAGTAATTCTGGTGATGATATCGGTGTCGGTTTCAGTGATATCGATGAGGATTCTGGTATCGGGCATCGAATACTTAATGGCATTGCTCAAAAGATTGTTCAACACCTGTTGAATTTTGTTTTGGTCAAATCTGGCCAACATGGTTGTTCTGTCAGAATGAATATGGATTTCCTGTGATTTGTTTTTCGCTAAAATTTCGTCATGAATAATACTCGATTTCACAAATGAGAGGTAATCTTGTTCGACCAGGTTTAATTCGAATATACCGGACTCAATTTTCGAGATATCTAAGAAGTCGCAAATCAATTTGAGTGAGAAGTCGCAGCTTTTGTTGATATGTCCCAAATACTCAAGTTGGGTTTCCTTGTTGATGTGATCATAATCTTCAATGATAATTTCCGAGAATGATGCGGCCACGCCGATAGGGTTTCTCAAATCGTGGGCAACCATCCCGATGTATCTATTCTTTTCGAGGTTCAATTCCGAGAGTCGGGCATTCAATTGTTCGAGGTCGAACGTGCGGCATTTCACTTTTTCTTCGAGAGTGGCGTTAGCCTCCTGCAGGCTGGCCATGAGTTTTCTGTTATTGGTGATTAATTCGTATTTATCGAACGCTTCACGGATGATGGACTCCAATTCATCGGGATTCCAGGGTTTTTTGACATATCTGAAAACCTGACCTTCGTTGATGGCACCGATGACAGCCTCGATATCGCTAAAGCCGGTAAGAATGAGTTTCAGGGCGTCGGGATACTTATCTTTGATACGGGTAAAGAAATCAACGCCCGTCATACCAGGCATGCGCTGATCAGACAAAACGACCTGTATTTTCTCTCTTTCCATGATTTTGAGAGCGTCTGAGGCATCGGTTGAGGCAAAAACGTTATACTTTCTTCGGAATTGCCTGACCAAAGCTTTCGTGATATCGACCTCATCATCGATGATGAGCAAATTGTGTTTTGTGACACTGAAGGAGTCTGTGACCATAATATCAAATAATTTTAGGTATGAACAATTGGAAAGTGGTTCCTTTAAGCATGGATGACTCCACGTGAATGAACCCATGATGGAGGTCATGGATGATTTTGTAGGTGATGCTCAATCCGAGGCCGGTTCCGCTGCCCACAGGTTTGGTAGTAAAGAACGGGTCGAATATGAGTGGCATGATATCTTCAGGGATTCCGCATCCATCATCAGTAATAGAAATGCAGGTAAACTGATCGTCCTGTGATACGGTGAGCGTAATGTGGCCGCCGATTGGCACAGCATCGACGGCATTCATTAGGACATTGAGAATTGCCTGATTGAGTTGACCCGGGAAGCATTCGATTGAAAGATTTTGAATGCCGTCAAAGTCAAAGGCAATCTCCTTTTTATGGAGTTCTGATTTAGCGATTGAGATGGTAGAACGGATATTTTCGATTAGGTCGATGTGTTTGATGTGAGATTCGTCGAGTCGAGAAAACCTTCTTAGGTCTTCCACGATGGTTTTCACCCGTTCCACGCCAACTTTTGATTCTTTGGTCATGTCTGAAATATCTTCTTCAAGATAATCCAGTTCATTTTCTTTCCGGAGTTGGTTGATGGTCGCGATGAGTTTCTGATCGCCGTTAATCGAGACAAGGTTTTCGATTTGCCTGAGTGATTGAAAGACTTCGAGAACAGACTTTTCAAGTGAGAAGAGATTGCTATAGACGAAAGCGATAGGATTATTTAATTCGTGAGCGACGCCGGCCACGAGTTTGCCCATGGCGTTCATTTTTTCAGAATGGATGAGTAATTGTTGGGTTTCTTTCAACTCGCTGAGAGTGGATTGTAATTTATTTTTTTCCTTAATGAGTTGTCGCTGGAGGTTATTGATTTCCTGGTTGAGGGTGCTCATTTTGCTATTTTCATTGAACAAATGAGGGACATCGGCTTCAGCGTAGATGAGAATAGCATCGAGTTTTCTAAAGACTTTAGCGGAGAGGACGTAACTGCAATCGCCATAATTTCCAATGGTCATCAAGCCGTCAAAGATGAGGCCATCCGATTTGATGGATAGAAGTGTTTGGAGATCAGGGTTGACAAGGTGATTTGTGGGATTGGCTCCTGTGGGGTCAGCATGCAGGAAATAAGCCATGGCTGGGTTAGCATGAAGCAAGGTGCCGGAGTCATCGAAGATACCGATTGCCACCGATTGGCCGTGTTGGGAGAGGTTGCAAATCAGGTCCGCCCAATCGGAGATGAGAAGCGGTTCATGTGGCTTAATCATTGTGAGGAATGAGCCGAGACGGTGGCGGGGTGAGATCGTTTTCGGATAATTGATTGAATATGGGGATATGGACAAGCATCCAGTGGTAATAGGGAACGATTTCCGTGAAGCACTGAGGGGAAAGCTCGATTTTATAGATTTCGATCCAGGTGGCTAATTGGGCGTTCCAGTAGGAAGTGTGAAAACGGCGAGATTGATAGACACGGAACACCCAAAGCACGGTGTCGGTGAGAATTTCGGGTGAGTGTTGGTTGAAGATGGATTCGAGGAAGAGCGCATGATTGGCGTGATTGTCAGTCATCACGTCCACATTTCCGGGGCCTACCAGCTCCAGGACGTCTGGGCGGCTGGTCATTTGGGCATTCATGAGTGCCACCAAATGAGCCCTTTTTGAGGCGAATTCCGAGGCGCTTTTTTGACTGACCTGAGCAAGTAATTCAGCGGATTTGACGAGATCGTTTTTGTTCACGACAGAATTTTGATTGGGTTGTTAAGCGAATCGATAAATTTTTCGAGGAGATAAAGATCGGGCAAAAGCACGACATTGCCGAGGCGCAGCAGGGCGTCATGAGAGACGCGGGTAAATGCCTGTCCGCCAATGATGATTTGGAGGTTGGGAAATTCGATTTGCAGGGAGCGCATCATTTTCAGGAAGGATGAGTAATTGAAGTACACGCTCAGAGAGACGGCGAGAATGTCTGGCATCGTCGAGTGGATGAAGCGGATCAATTCGTTGGTCGGGACGCCGGAGCCAAGGAAGAAGCTTTCCCAGCCTTTCATCTCGAACACATCGGCTACCATTTTGATTCCGACCTGGTGTTGTTCATTTTCGACACAGGCGACGACGACTTTTTTGTTTAATTTCTTTTTGGGTATAATTTCATCGAACAATTCGTTTAGAATACCTTCAGTAATAGCGGTGGCCATGTGTTCGGTGGCCACGGTGATTTTATTAGTTTCCCATAATCGCCCGACTTCATAAAGAGCGGCTTTAAAGACTTCCTCGTATAGGTCTTTTATCGATGGGTTCTCTCGCAGATAGGCTTTGGCAATCACAGAACACTTAGCCCGATGACCAATGAGCAAATTTTCAAGGTAATCACTTGTGAAATGGTTAAGTTGATTGTTAAGCATGATGGGCATTTTATTGTTTTGTTAGTTGCGTGTCATAACGTGAAATAAAATGATGCGTTAAAGTCGGTCATGCAGATGTCCGAGGAATCAGGAGCGGGTCATGGCGGTGCGTGGACGAGCAGGACGATTTCGCCTTTTGGTGGGTGGGCTTGGAAATGGGCGAGGAGTTCGGAAGCTGAGCCGCGGTGATAGGTCTCGAATTTTTTGGTGAGTTCGCGAGCGACGCAGGTTTGGGCGGCGGGGTTGATGTCGGAAAGGATCTCGAGGGTTGAGACGAGGCGGTGAGGAGACTCGAAGAAGATGCCGGTTTCGGCGGAGGCGAGGGTGGCTGTTAGGGCGGATCGGCGTTTACCGGGTTTGACCGAGAGGAAGCCTGCGAAACGGAATGCGTGGCACGGGAAGCCGGAGCCGATGAGGGCGGTGATGACGGCGGATGGGCCGGGCAGGGCTTCCACGGTGACGGACGCGGCGAGGCAGGCTTGGACGAGGCGGTAGCCAGGGTCGGAGATACCAGGCATGCCGGCATCGCTGATGACGGCGATGGTTTCCCCGGCTTGGGCGGCTTGAATGAGTTCGGGTGCGCGGCGTGCTTCGTTGTGTTCGTGAAGCGAAACGAGCAGTTTGCCCGAAATCCCGTGATGGGCGAGCAGCGGCGCGGAATGACGGGTATCCTCGCAGGCGATGCGGTCCGCTGATTTGAGGATTTCCAACGCCCGGAGCGTGATGTCGGCGAGATTCCCGATGGGGGTGGGAACGAGGATAATGCGTCCGGTGGATTCCATAAAATCTAGCAAATTGACATGACGCGTTCCAGAGCGGTGCGTTCGGTGGTGGGAATGCGTTGTGGGCCGCCGGTGTGATCGACGCGCACGGTGGTCATGCTGCCG
This sequence comes from Verrucomicrobiota bacterium, assembly GCA_039804325.1. Classification (GTDB taxonomy): domain Bacteria; phylum Verrucomicrobiota; class Verrucomicrobiia; order Verrucomicrobiales; family Akkermansiaceae; genus Luteolibacter. Next base: position 31 of record JBDLWH010000031.1, on the reverse strand, counting down.
TGGGCGGCGCATTGACCACTGGCGTTGAGCA
>JBDLWH010000030.1:0-3422 GCA_039804325.1 Verrucomicrobiota bacterium | reverse complement strand
TGTCAGTTAACTCCCCTCACTTGATCTGCGAGCGACCCCGGGCGACACCGGTCACCTTTTTCCCGCAGCGACAGTCATGGCTGCACCCCTGCCTTTTGCGTGGCCGCACACACCTAACGAGAAAAATAGCCAGCGTGACGATCACAATGAGGGCCGCAATGGGGGGTTGCCAATCCATGTTAAAATCCGAGAATCTTGCCTAATTGAAAAACGCAGAATGAGGCACCATAAGCAGTGCCCGACATAAAAACCAACTGCCAGAGCGCCCATTTCCACGACCCCGATTCCCTCGCCACCACCGCCGTGGTCGGCAAACATTGCAACGCGTAAATATAAAACACTAACAACGAAACGAGCGCCAACGGCGTGAACAACGGCCGACCATCCGCCCACCTGGCCGACGCCAGCCGGTCACGCAACGAATCACGCGTGGCCTCGTCGCTCGCCCGGTCATCAACTCGGAAAAGCACCGCGAGCGACGAGTTAAATACCTCGCGCGCCGCAAACGACGTGAGAATGGCCGTGCCTACCCGACCGTCAAATCCTAGCGGTTTGACCACCGGCTCGATCAGAGCACCGATGCGACCCATGGCACTGGCCGAAAGGGCGTCGGCACCATCGCTGCGCGCCTTGGGGTAGGTGCTCAGCGCCCATAACAATATGGAAAGCCCTAAAATAAGGGTGCCTGCCTTAGCGACAAATGCCCCGGCTCGTTCAAGCACATGGCGCATGATATAGCTCCATTGCGGCCATCGGTATGGTGGCAACTCTAACATGAATGGGTGCGCATCTTGGTCCGGTCCGAGTTGGTGGCGCAACACCCGCGCCACACAAAACGCACTAAGCGTGCCGAGCGTATAAATCGCAAACAACACAAGGGCTTGTCTCCATGAGCCTTCGGTTTCATCAAGTAAGAGCGGAACAATCAGAAAATACACCGGCAGACGCGCCGAACAACTCATCCATGGCGCAATGAACATGGTCACCAGCCGCTCCTTGGCCGATCCTATCGTGCGCGTGGCCATCACCCCGGGAATCGCACACGCATACGAACTGAAAAGCGGTAAAAACGCCTTGCCGCTCAGACCCGCCCGCGCCATCACCCCATCCATCAGATAGGCTGCTCGCGCCATATATCCCGAACTTTCTAACAACCCAATGAAGAAAAACAGCAAGACGATTTGCGGTAAAAACACCAGCACCCCACCCACCCCGCCCAGCACCCCATCAACTAAGAGCGAGCGAAGATCCCCTGGTGGCATGCGCGATGTCACGGCGGCACCCACAAACCCCTCGAGAGTCTCCATCCAGCCCATGGGAATCTTGGCTAACGAAAAAATCCCCCAGAACACGGCAAACATGGTAACCAAAAACGCCACCCACCCCATCACGGGATGCATCAACCAGCCATCGACCCGGTCAGATCGCGTCAATTGATGGATGGCCGCGCGCCGAGCCGCGAGTTCACACAGGTTCTCGATAAACTCACGGCGCGCGCTTTCTGCATCCCCTATGCTCGATGCCCACTTCGCACTTGGCACGCTCGGAAAGGGAAAACGCAATGCCTGTTTCAACTCTATCATCCCCTTACCCGCACTGGCGTGCATGGCCACCACCGGAACGCCTAACTCCTCAGAAAGCTTCGCCGGATCTAATCGCACACCGGCTCTCTCGGCCATATCTACCATGTTCAACGCGATCAATGTGGGAATGCGCATCTCCATCACTTGCAGCGCCAAGTGCAAGTGGCGCTCCAAATGCGAGGCGTCTAACACGCAAACCACCAAATCCGGCTTGCCGTACCCTGGCAACTCACCCATCAACGCATCCACCGCCACTTTTTCATCCAGGGTGGGCGCTCTAAGCGAGTAACAACCTGGCAGATCTAGCACCCTAAGCTTCTTGCCGTGGGGCGTAAACGTTTCTCCCGACTTGAGTTCTACCGTCACCCCCGAATAATTCCCAACCTTCTGATTGGCACCCGTGAGCGCATTGAACAACGTGGTCTTGCCGACGTTCGGGTTGCCTATCAGGGCAATGGTCAAAAGACGTTCCGCTCCTTCAGCCATGACTCAGGGGGTTAATGCTTTCACTGGCGCGACCCACACCTGCTCGGCCAGTTCTCGGCTAATGGCTAGCCGCGTGCCACACACCGAACAAATCAAATTGCGCCCGCTAGACAACTTGCGCACTTGTCGGTGCTCGCAAAACCCAAGATCCCGCAAACGATCACAGCCAGGACCACTCAACACCCGTATCCTCACATCACACCCGACTCCAACCTGATTCAAGGTCAGGCCCATGTCATCCCCCATCGCGTTTGTGTGTTTCATCTCGGCCCGCACAATCGCCTATTGAGAATGATTTGCAACAACAAAGGGGCGGTTTCCTCAATCTCAGCATGTGATCATCGCCCGTGACCCGGGCGTACTCAGTTATTCCCGACGGCCTGATCGATGCGAATGAACTGAGACAGGAGCCTCACTTCACCCGGAACCGGTATCCTACGCCGCGGACGGTTTCGATCAGAGGGCGGTCGGGATTGGTTTCGATCCGCTTGCGGATGAAGTCGCCCGCCCTGGTGGCGCAAACACATGCGGTTTGAAAGCCGCATTCCCTAGCCTTGCATTCCTCAGTGAAACCGATTTCATCCCCGTAGAAACTCGCCTCACCGCCACATCGAACGTTGTTCCTAACACTTTTATGACCCCACTCCAAAGCATCCTCGCCGCCTATCGCTCCCATTCCCAGACCGAGCGCGAAAAGGGCAGCTACTTCGAGGAGCTCATCCGCACCTACTTCCGCTACGAGGCCACCTACGCCGACCTCTACTCAGACGTCTGGCTCTACGCAGACTGGGCCAAGAAAATCGGCACCCCGCAGTTCGGCATGTCCGGTAAGGACACCGGCATCGACCTCGTCGCCAAGACCCACGGCACCGAGGAATACCACGCCATCCAGTGCAAATGCTACGCCGAGAGCTACCGCATCCGGAAGGCCGACATCGACAGCTTCTTCACTGCCTCCGGCCAAAAGCCCTTTACCCAGCGGATCATCGTCACCACCACCAACGATTGGTCCGAAAATGCTGAAAACTCCCTCAGCCACCAAACCCCACCGGTTTACAAGATCGACCTCCTCGACCTCGAAAACTCGCAGATCGACTGGGCGCAATACCAACCTTCCCAGAAACCCGCCCTCAAGCCGAAAAAGAAACTCCGCCCCCACCAAACCAGCGCCAAGGGCAAAGTCGTCACCGGCTTAGAATCCGCCGATCGTGGCAAGCTCATCATGGCCTGCGGCACCGGTAAGACCTTCACCAGCCTCAAGATCGCCGAGGACGTCGCCGGGAAGGACAAGCGCGTCCTGTTCCTCGTCCCCAGCCTGAATCTTCTCTCCCAGACCCTCACCGAGTGGACGCA
>JBDLWH010000029.1:0-3550 GCA_039804325.1 Verrucomicrobiota bacterium | reverse complement strand
AGTTGTAAAACTAGGACGACGACGGCGACGGCGAATCCCACGCCGGCGAGGATTTGGCTCAAGCCAGAGGTTTGCTCTTCTTCCTCATCCTCTTCCATCTTGAACTTCGATGGTTGAGATGTGGGAAACGAGGTGCCTATCGGTTGCGTGGGCACCTGAAGTTGAACCGTCGCTTTAGGAAGCGTCACCGCACCACCCGCAGGCCGCATCGCTCCTGTGGGAGCGGCCGATGTGGCAAGACGTATCGTCGGTGCTGGAGCCGCCATCGGAGCACCTACGGCACGAAGGGGAGCAGACGGAGTCGGCGGTGCCGAACTTGGTGGCGGTAGAGTCGGGCTCGGTGGGGCACCACCAGGCACGGGTGGGCGCACGGGTGGAGCCGACGGCACAGACGAAGAAGGAACAGAAGGCGGCGCATCGGCGGCCTTCAAGGTGACACGAACCGTTTCCTTCTTGAGAGGTACGCTCGAGGTTTGCTTGGACGGAACGGGTGGCTGATTGTCGTTTTCGATCATGAGCGTGCGGGGCTTTTATGGCTGAATTTCAGGCGGAGTAAGACAAGTCCCTCCTCCACTGTCAAACCCCCAACCTCAGATTTCTTTGTTTTTTTTGATGCTCTTTGGCCCGCATCGTGATTCCTATAGCCGCAGCCACCATGACCGCCGACAAGACCGCCATCACCCCGACCCGCGCCCAGGATTTTCCCGAGTGGTATCAGCAAGTCATCAAAGCCGCCGATTTGGCAGAAAACTCGGAAACTCGCGGGTGCATGGTCATCAAGCCATGGGGGTATGGGATTTGGGAGTTGATCCAACAACAACTCGATAGAAAATTCAAAGCCACCGGCCACCAGAACGCGTATTTTCCGTTACTCATTCCGCTATCCTATTTGGAAAAGGAAGCTGAGCACGCTGAGGGATTTGCGACGGAATGCGCCGTGGTCACCCATCACCGGCTTGAGGCGGTGAAAAACGAAGTCACTGGCAAAACCAAATTGATTCCCACCGGAGAGTTGGCCGAGCCCTATGTGATTCGGCCGACGTCAGAAACCATCATTGGAGCGGCCTTTGCCCGCTGGATCGAATCCTACCGCGACCTGCCGCTGCTCATCAACCAGTGGGCGAACGTGATGCGTTGGGAAATGCGGCCGCGTTTGTTTTTACGCACCGCAGAATTCCTCTGGCAGGAAGGACACACCGCTCACGAATCGCGCGAGGAAGCCATCGCCGAAACTCGCATGATCCACTCACTCTACGAGGAATTCCTCCGCGACCACCTCGCCATCCCGGTCATCCCCGGCGAAAAAACCGAAAATGAACGCTTTCCCGGTGCAGACATGACCCTGACCATCGAGGCGATGGTGCAGGATCGCAAAGCCATCCAAGCTGGCACGTCCCACTACCTCGGGCAAAATTTCTCCAAAGCGCAGGACATTTCATTTGCCGGGCGTGACGGTCAGATTCAGCACGCGCACACCACCTCATGGGGGGTATCGACGCGGTTGATTGGCACGCTCATTATGGCGCACTCTGATGATGACGGGTTGGTCTTACCGCCGCGCGTGGCAACCCAGCAAATTGTCATCGTCCCCGTCACGCCAAAGAGCGACTCGCGCGACGCCGTCATCGCCTCATGTCATGCCCTCGCAGAAACCCTCCGCCATCAAATCTATCGCGGCGACCCCCTGCGCGTCCACGTCGATACCCGCGACCTGAGCGGCGGCGTCAAAAAATGGGAGTGGATCAAAAAAGGCGTGCCTATCCGCATCGAAATCGGCCCGCGCGACATCGAAACACGCAAGGTTTGCCTGCAGCGTCGCGACCACGCGGTGAGCGCCAAGGAGTTTCCAGACAAGGAGGATTTCATCCGCCGCGCCATGGATATTCTCGACGAGATCCACCACGAACTCCTCGATCGTGCCACGCTCATGCGCGATGCTCACATCACTCCCTGTGACTCGCTCGACGCCTTCCACGCCCATTGGGCACAGGAAACCCCAGGCTGGCTCTACACCGCTTGGGCCGGCTCCCCCGAACAAGAGGAGGTGCTCTCCAAACAACACAAAATTGCTATCCGCTGCATCCCGTTGACCAGCCATTCCATGCCGACGGCCATCACCAGCGCGATTCATGGCACATGTTTGCTCACGGGCCAGGAAACCTCGACCCGTGCCCTCTGGGGGCGCAGTTATTGATTCGGCTCCGACGGCTTGCCGTGCTCTGCGCGTTAGCCGCTCGGATGTCTCAGACCCGGGGAATCCCGGGCCTAACAACACGGCCTGACCTGCCAGCAACCGCTCAAAAGGCGTCCTGCTCAGTGCGAAGGATGATTTCCTGTTGGAGTTCGGTGGTGAGATTCACAAAATAATCGGAGTATCCGGCGACGCGCACGATGAGGTCGCGGTGATGTTCGGGATGCGCCAGTGCGTCCATCAGAGTGGCTCGGGAAACCACGTTGAACTGGATGTGGTGCGCATCCTTCGAGAAATAGCCACGCACAAGGTGCGTGAAATTGCGGATGCCCTCGTCGTCGGCGAGTAATTGCGGCGTGAGCTTCTGGTTGAGCAGAGTGCCGCCGGTCTTGATGTGGTCGAATTTGGCCGCCGAATTGAGCACCGCGGTCGGCCCGTGTCGGTCGGCCCCCTGCACCGGCGAGATGCCTTCACTCACGGTTGCTCCAGCGCGTTTGCCATCAGGCAGGGCACCGGTGACCTTACCAAAATACACATGACAGGTCGTCGGCAGCATGTCCACGCGGTGGTGGCCACCTCGGGCGTTGGGCCGCCCGTCAATGAGCCCCCAAAACGCGTCGAACACGCGAGGAACCAACACGTCGGCTCGGTCATCGTCGTTGCCGTATTTCGGCGTCGCCTCAAGAAAATCGTGATGCAGCGCCTCGTGACCCGTGAAATCTGCGGCGAGGGCGGCGAGCATTTCCTCCCAGGAACAGCGCCCGGTGCCGTAGATATTCTGTTGGATGGATGCCAAGCCATCCGTGACGGTTCCCAGGCCAACTCCTTGAATATAAGTCGTGTTGTAACGTGCGCCGCCTTGGTGGTAATCGCGCCCCTTGGCGATGCAATCGTCGATGAGCAGTGAAAGAAACGGCGCCGGCATGTATCTGGCAAACAGCGCTTCAATCAAATTGTTACCTCGAATCTTGATGTCCACAAAGTGCTTGAGTTGACGCTCAAAAGCCTCAAAAAACGCGTCAAAAGTCGCGAAGGCACGGGGGTCACCGGTGTGCGGCCCAAGTTGTTTGCCTGTGCGCGGGTCATGCCCGTCGTGGAGCGTGAGTTCTAGGATTTTGGGCAAGTTGAAATATCCGCTCAAGAAATACGCCTCGCGGCCGAACGCCCCGGCCTCGACGCACCCCGAACACCCGCCGCGCCGCGCGTCTTCCAGGGATTTCCCCTGACGGATCAATTCCTGGATCACGGCGTCCGTGTTGAAAATCGATGGCTGACCAAACCCTGTACGCACCAACCGCCCAACTCGACGCAGCAGCCGGTCCGGGCTTTTTTTCGAGACTTGGACCATCGAACTCGGTT
>JBDLWH010000028.1:0-2879 GCA_039804325.1 Verrucomicrobiota bacterium | reverse complement strand
AGAAAAAGAGCAGGGTGCGCGGCAGCACCAGATAGTAGGCAAACACCGTGCCACCGAGAAACAGACCGAAACCGATCACCATCGCTGGCCAGAGCACGCGCTTCTCGTTGCTGTGCAGCCCGGGCAAAACAAACTGTAGCAAAAACATCAACAACAAGGGAAAGGACACCACGATGCCCGCCACAAACGAAAGCTTCATCGAGAGGACAAACCCCTCCGTGGGCGTCAGCGCGGACATCATTCGCAGGTTGCCTTGCGCGTCGCTGTCGGTGTTAGGTTTGGTTCTCAGCAGCGCTTGCACCTGATGCTTGAAATCAGGACTCTCCCCGACCAGCGCGTTGACAAACGCGTCGCGCTTGGCATCGGGCAATGCCAGGGCGGCGCGCACCACGCTCACGGATCTCGCATGAAACGCGATGGCCTCATCGCCCAGTGAGTGATAAAATTGTTCGCGTTGATCGGCGCTGAGGTTCATTGCCGCTCGCTCGATTTTACGCGCCTCATTCCAGGTTTCCACCGTGACGCGCTGGGGCGCGTCGTCGGGTAACGTGGCCTGGGTCTGGGCGAGCAGCACCACGTCCACCGGGTGGCGAAAAAACGCCATGAGATCCTTGTTAAACGCAAAGCAGGCGATCATCGACACGACCAATGTCACGACGATGCGCACGATCATGGTGCGCAAATCCTCGATGTGCTCGAGAAATGGCTTTTCGTGATCCGGGTGCGAGTGCTCCCGAAGTTGAATGACTTTTTTCAGTAGAAACATACCTGCTGGCCGGGATTCAATCCGCCCGCGCCTTACTCCGCAAGGGCCGATGTGCTCAGCGCACACCGCAACGTCACTTGCTCACATTGAAGCGAAACTCAATCACATCACCGTCCTTCACGAGGTATTCCTTGCCCTCAATGCGCAGCTTGCCCACTTCCTTGGCCGCGTGCTTCGACCCGAGAGCCACTAAATCGTCGTAATGGACGACTTCCGCAGCGATGAAGCCGCGCTGGAAGTCCGAGTGAATCACGCCGGCAGCGGCGGGGGCCTTGTCGCCCGCAGTGATGGTCCACGCACGGGTTTCCTGGACCCCGGTGGTGAGGTAAGTGCGCAAACCGAGCAGGTGATAGACGGCGCGAATCAGCGCGGAGACCCCGGAATCCTTCACTCCCATGTCATGGAGAAACTCCGCCGCCTCCTCATGCGAGAGATCGCTGAGTTCTTCTTCGATGCGAGCGGAAATGACCACCGCTTCCGATCCGCTGTGCTCCGCCGCAAATCTCCGAACCTTGGCCACCTGCGCATGCGAATCCGGATCGGCTATCGCCGCTGCCAGTTCGTCCTCCGCCACGTTGCACGCGTAAATCGTGCGCTTCGACGACAGCAGGAAAAAATCGCGGACAATCGCCTGGTCCTCGTCGCTCAACTCAAACGTGATGGCGGGTTTCCCTTGGTCGAGGTGAGGCATGATCAGGTCGATGAGATCGACCTCTTTTTTGGACTCCTTGTCGCCGCTCTTGGCCTTTTTCTCGCGCGAGTAACGGCGTTTTTCCAAGGCGGCCATGTCCGAAAGAATCAGCTCCGAGTGAATGATCTCAATGTCGCGGACCGGATCGACCGAGCCCAATTCGTGAATGATGTCGTCGTTCTCGAAACACCTCACCACCTGCACGATGGCGTCAGTTTCGCGAATCGTAGCCAAAAATTGGTTGCCCAGCCCCGCCCCTTCCGACGCCCCTTTGACCAGACCGGCGATGTCCACAAACTCAATGGCTGTGGGCACCAGCTTGTGCGAACCTGAAATTTTCGATAGCACGGCGAGCCGGGCATCGGGCACCGTGACGATGCCGATATTCGGATCAATGGTGCAAAACGGATAGTTGGCGGCCTCCGCCTTGCGGGTGCGGGTTACCGCGTTGAAGAGAGTCGATTTCCCGACGTTGGGCAGTCCTACGATTCCGGCTTTGAGCATGGCGGCGGGAAGGTGGAGGAAACCTGACCCCCAGGACGAGAAAAAACGTCCGAGCACCGCCAATCTGTTCATTGGTGAATGCCGCCCGAGCGCCGTGCTTACGCCCAGAATTTTTGGCATGGTGGTTCTTCGCGATTGGCGCGCGACCGATGTTGGTTCAAAATACGGGCATGCACCCGATCGGCCCGTTATCAAAAAAATTGTTTGCGCAAGCGAAGGAAGTCATCCCAGGCGGAGTGAACTCGCCGGTGCGAGCATTCCGCAACGTCGGTGGTGAGCCATTTTTCGTGCATCGCGCCGCTGGGTGCCGCATCGAGGACATCGATGGAAAATCCTACATCGACTACATCGGGTCGTGGGGCCCTAACATCCTCGGCCACGCCCCACCCGTCATCCTCAAAACCCTCCAGGAAGTCGCCCAAAACGGCATCTCCTTCGGCATCCCCAATCCTTTCGAGGTCGAAATGGCCCGCACCATCTGCTCGTGGGTCCCCTCCGTGGAAAAAGTGCGCCTCTGCAATTCGGGCACCGAGGCAACCATGTCGGCCATCCGCCTCGCCCGGGGATTCACCAAACGCGACCTGATCGTGAAATTTGACGGCTGTTACCACGGCCACAGCGATTCGCTGCTTGTCGCCGCCGGCTCGGGGGCCCTGACCCACGGTGAGCCCGATTCGGCCGGGGTGCCCAAAGCCATCGCCGCCAAAACGCTGGTGCTGCCGTACAACGACCCCGATGCGCTCCAACAACTCTTTGCCGCTCAAGGCGAACTCATCGCCGCCATCATCGTCGAATCCTACCCCGCCAACGCCGGCCTCGTCTTCCCCAAACCCGGGTTTCTCAACTTATTATCCTCCCTCACCCGCCAATACGGCGCACTGCTCATCTTCGACGAAGTCATGACCGGCTTCCGCCTCG
>JBDLWH010000027.1:0-6215 GCA_039804325.1 Verrucomicrobiota bacterium | reverse complement strand
TATGCTTACGGATCATGTTGCAGCCCAAGATCTTCGCCTGTTCGATATCGCTCTTGAGCGCATCATCCGTCGGCGGAGTGTAAATGCCGTCCGGCCAAAAACCTTGATCCAAGGGGCCGTATTGGAAGGTGAATTGGTTGTTAAGTAACATTTTAACAAACCCATTGGACGTCCCAAGACTGATTTTGCGCATCCCGAAGTAGCTGCCCACGCTGTCGAGTTGAGTCGCTCCATTGGAAACTGTGACCTCGAGGTTGTAGAGAAACGGGTCGGAAGGCGACCACAGCTTCGGAGTCGGCACATTGAGTTGTAACACTGCGTTCGGCGCACCAGTAACGGTGCCCACAACGGTCGCTCCATCCTTCGCCACGGCGGTCACCGTCATTCCGGCAGTTGGCCCGGCGAGCGTCACCGTGACGTTGAGCCGATTGTTGTCGATATCCGGCACGAGCTTCAAATCCTCCACACTCGTCTGAGGCACAGGCTCTAACCAAACGGTCTGCCAAATGCCGGTGCAGGAGGTATAAATCACATCGTTCAGCGCCTTATCGAGCGTCTGCTTGCCACGCGGATAGCCAGCCAAGTCGGTGGGATCGTAAACCCGGACGATCATTTCATGTGGCCCCGCCGCGACTACCTTGGAGGTGATGTCGTAAGTCATGCTATCATAGCCACCACGATGAATGCCGACGCTTACGCCATCGATGAAGACCTCCGACTCCCAGTCCACCGCTTCGAGGTGCAGTAAGATTTTTTGGCCGCTCCACGCCGGCGGTACGACAAACTGCCGCCGATACCATGACCGGGGATGCTGAGCGGCGACACCGGAAATGACCGACTCCATCGGAAAGGGCACCAAGATTTCACCTGCTAGGGTTTGGTTGGTTGGCACAGAGTCGCCCTCATTGCCCGCCTTGAATTGCCAGATGCCATTGAGGTTTAACCAATGATCACGAGTCATCTGGGGCCTGGGATACTCGGGCAAAGGTGCCGCGGAATCCACCAACTGCGCCCATGGCGTCATCAGGGGTGCCTGCTGGAGTTGCCATGCCGCCAGTGGCGCTGCCGTCACCAGCGATCCCAACACGGATGCTAAAAGGGTGTGATGCTTTAAGCCTCGACCTAGAAAATTGGGTAATTGAATCACTACAAAAATGGGGTTTCGTTAGACTGAGTCAGTTAACTACCCAAACGAGTGAGGCGTGTCGAGCACTAATGCATTATTCTCACAATCGCGTTTTGCTTATCGCAATCACCGATTTGCCCACATCTGGTGGGATGAATGAAGCAACCCAGAACGAGTTCCGGGTTGCCGAACATAACGAAAGCCGGTTGGTTATTTGCCGAGTTCCGTGGCTCTGCGGGCCGCGGTGCCCACCGCTTCGATCAAGGCAGAGCGAACGCCATGGGCTTCGAGCACGGCCAATCCGGCGATGGTCGTGCCACCAGGCGAGGTCACCATGTCCTTGAGCACCGCCGGGTGCTCGCCGGTTTCTATCACCATCGCGGCGGCTCCCGCTACAGTTTGGGCTGCCAAGCGGATCGCGTCTGCCCGCGGCAATCCCGCCAGCACCCCACCATCCGCAAGCGCTTCGATCATCAAATAAACGTAGGCTGGCCCACTGCCGGAAAGTCCCGTCACCGCATCCATGAGCCGCTCTGGCACCTCGATGGCCACTCCCACCGAATCTAACAATAAACGAGCCGTGGCCGCATCCTCCGGGGTGGCGCGTATCCCCAAACAAAAGCCAGCGGCCCCGCGCCCAACCAAGGCGGGCGTGTTCGGCATCGCGCGGATCACCCTGAGCGCCGGCGAGGCGGCGGCTTCCAGAACGGCGAGCGTGATGCCCGCAGCGATGGATATGATCAGGGCGGGTTGTAGCGGCGAACCGTCGGGTTGTAGCGGCTGACCGTCGGGTTGTAGCGGCGGTCTGTGACCGTCGGTGGTTATCGGTTGGCCAGCGCGCGCCTGTGAAACGTCACGCAGGACCGCCACGGCATTGAGCGGCTTGGTACACAGAAGCACCACATCGCAATGCGCCAACGCGGCGAGGTCGGTGGCCACGCGTGCCCCGCCGGTGGCTTTGGCAAACTGGTCGCGAGCGCCCTGCCACGGGTCCACTCCAATGACGTCGGCCGCGGCGACCACTCCAGAGCGAATCGCCCCTTCGATCAATGCCGTGCCCATTTTCCCACACCCGATGACTCCGATCTTCATGGGCGAAAGCTATGCGCATCGACCCGCGACTGACCAGCGTCATTTTGCTTGGTAGCGGCGACGGCTTCACCTCAGAATCGCCCCATGAGACATCATCGGCTAGCGGCTTGGTTCACAGGCGTCATTACCACAGCCATTTTTACCACCGCGATTTTGAGTGCCGCAGAAACCACTGCGGCTCGACCTGAGGACAAACTACCAGATGTGGAGGCGGCCATCCCCGGCCCAGTCAAGGCATTGGGCATGCCGGCCATGCAGGACTTTCCCGGCGGGATCCAGATGGCCGTGAGCGCCACATCGGCTGAGGCGCAGGCACACGTCAATCAAGGGTTGAACCATCTCCATGGCGGGTGGGAGTTCGAGGCTAGCCGACATTTTGCTGCGGCCATGCGGGCGGACCCCGACTGCCTGCTCGCCCATTGGGGAATGATCATGGCCCTGCTCAATCCCTCGCCCGAATCCGGCGACGCCCGCAACGCCGCCACCGACCGCTTGCTCAACCTCGTCGATCATGGAAAGGGCACCGAACTCGAACGCGGGTATGCCTATAGCCTCATCAAATACATCGAATCGGGCCCAGTCGGCGGCGCAAATGCCTTTCGCAAGGTGGCCGAAAAATTTCCCAACGACCTGCAAGCAGCGGTATTTGCGGCGCTTTTCCGCCGTGGCGGCTACGATGCGTCGGGCGACGCCACCCCCGACCAGCAAAGCGCGGAACAATCGCTGCTTGAGCTCATCAAAATCAACCCGCAATGCCCCATCCCGCTCAATGCCTTGCTCGTCATTCGTGCCGAAGCACCCGACCTCGCCGGCTCCCTCGACCTGGCTCACCAACTCAGCCAATTGGAGCCGGATTACCCGCCAGTCCAACATTTGCTGGGCCATTACGAATGGCGCTGCGGCCACCACGCGGCGGCCGTCGCCGCATTTGCCCGAGCGGGTGATCTCTATCAACGATGGATGAAAACGCAAAAAGCCAGCGTGGCGGATTGCCCAGAATGGATCAAAGCCGAGTGCTATCGGGTCGTGGCCCTAGTTTCCAAAGGCGATGTCGAGACGGCCACCGCCGCCGCGAGCAAAGTGGCGGCCACGGCGCTGCCTCCTGGGCGCATGGCCTCGCCGGGCACGCGGTTTCTCTTGTGGGATGCCAAAACCCTGCCAGCCAGGCTCCTCATTCACCGTGGCCTCAGCGGCAACGCCAAGGAATCCGCTGGTTCTCTACCCAAACCGAGCGATCTCAAGCAGACCCGGAAGCAATGCCTCGCCTATTGGTGGATCGATGGCCTGCGCATCGCTCTCGAAGCCCAGCGGTTAATCGACGCGGGCAACCTCACCGAAGCTCGCGAAATCGTGGCCGTCCTGACCCAGCACGGGGAAGCCATGGCCAAAACCCAAGGTGCCGCCGCGACCAGCGGCGAACGTTCCTCGTGGATTCGGGCGTTCCAAGCGCTCGAACTGCTGGCCAGCGACGTCCGGGGCCGACTCGCCCTTGCCGGCCCTGAAAAATCCCGCGGCACCGCCTACAATTGGTTTAGCGCCGCAGAGGACCGCCAACGCCCGGCATCCCTGCTGCTGCCGCCCATGACACTCACCCCCATGGCGGCCCGACTCGGCGATTTCTTCCTCACCTCGAAAAATCCCACCGAGGCCATCAACGCCTACCTCCGCGCCCTCACAAATTTCCCTAACGACATGACCGCCCTGACCGGCTTGAAACGCGCCTATGAAGCCGCCCAAAATCCCACGCAAGCCGCGGCCATCACCCGACAAATCGAGGCGCTCAACGCCGAGTGACCGTAGCCATGGCGGCCATCACTCGGCATTCTTTCCCTCTCGCCCAACTTGGCACTTGGAAATACCCCGCCATTTCGGAACGCTCCGGCATGTCGCACAGTCACATCGATGTCCGCTATGTCGCCAATCTCGCACGCCTCGAGCTCAGCGACGAGGAAGTCGCCACTTTCCAACCTCAACTCGAGGCCATTCTGCGTCATGCCGAAGCCCTCGCCAAACTTGATGTCACGGGCATCGAACCGACCGCTCACCCGGCACCCATATTCGGCCGATTGCGCGTGGATATCCCGCACGTGAGCCTCAACCAAGCCGCCGTGCTCGAAAACGCCCCAGACCAGGCCCAGGGCCAAATCCGCGTCCCCAAAGTCGTCACCGATGCGTGAAACCCCACCACCATCCCCACTTGTCCCCATCAAAAATCACCATTCGCATTTCCCCATGACCCTCGCCGCGCTTCGCCGACAACTTCTTGCGGGTGACACCACCCCTGCGGCCATTCTCCACCATCTTGCGGGGGAAATTGCCGACCGCGACGCGCTCACAGGCGCGTATCTTTCCTACGATTTGGACGCCGCGCTGGCCGAGGCGGCAAAGGTGGATCTCGCCTTACCGCTGGGCGGCATCCCCATCGCCATCAAGGACAACCTCAATGTGCTCGGCCAGCCGTGTATGTGTGGCTCAAAGATGCTAGCAGAAAACTACCGGTCGCCCTACGATGCCACCGTCATTCGTAAGCTGCGCGCCGCCGGGGCCATCCCGTTCGGCCGGATGAACCAGGACGAGTTCGCCATGGGCTCGTCCACCGAAAACTCAGCCCTCCAGATCACCCGCAACCCGCATGATCCCGAACGCATCCCAGGCGGCTCCTCCGGCGGATCCGCCGCCGCCGTGGCCGACTCCACCGCCATCGCCGCCCTCGGCTCGGACACCGGTGGCTCGGTCCGCCAACCCGCGTCCCATTGCGGCGTGGTCGGCCTGAAACCGTCATACGGCCGCGTCTCGCGCTACGGACTGGTCGCCTTCGCATCGTCTCTCGATCAGATTGGCCCACTCACCCAAACCGTCGAGGATGCCGCGCTCGTCCTCCAGGCCATCGCCGGGTTTGACCCGCTCGACTCGACGTGCCTCGACGTGCCGGTGCCAGATTATCTCTCCGGATTGCACGACGGCGTCCGCGGGCTCAAACTCGGCGTCCCTCACGAGTATTTTGGCACGGGCATTGACGCGGGCGTGCGCAATCTGGTTGAGGCGGCGATCCAAAAACTCGCTGCCCAAGGGGCCGAGATTGTCAGTATCTCGTTGCCTCACGCCCAACACGCGGTGGCGACCTACTATGTGATTGCCCCGGCTGAAGCCTCGTCGAATCTCTCTCGTTTTGACGGCATTCGTTATGGTCACCGCACTGCCAACCCCTCCGACATCCTTGATCTTTACAAAAAATCCCGCGAGGAAGGATTCGGGCCGGAAGTGAAACGCCGCATCATCCTGGGCACCTACGTGTTATCTTCGGGTTATTACGACGCCTACTACGGCCGCGCCCAAAAAGTGCGCACCCTCATCCGCCGCGATTTCGAGGCCGCCTTCTCTCAGGTCGATGCCATCCTCGCTCCCGTCGCCCCCACCCCAGCACGTAAAATCGGTGCCTTCGCCAACGACCCACTCCACGAGTATCTATCGGATATTTTCACTCTCTCCGCCAACCTCGCCGGCATCCCCGGCATCTCGGTGCCCTGCGGCACCACCGATTTCGATGGTGGCTCGAACCTGCCCGTCGGCCTGCAGATCCTCGGCCCCCACCTCGGCGAGGCAAAATTGCTGCAAATCGCCCAAGCGGCCCAACCCCATTGACCCGCAATATCCCCCAACTCAGCGAGCCGCCCCCTTCACTGAGGATCAGAAGACCTGACCTCGTGTGAGTGACAGAGGTGCGAAACCCCTGCAACATGACGGGTTTCCCATTTTTCGAACTCCTGTGGCGGCGCGGCGGTGAAAATAACGCCGAAATCACTGCGCGCAATCGCGATGGAACTTACCGCCTCACCCAGCCCGGCTTCCGCGACAACCATCGCCGACCTCGCATCGTGATAAGAGGTCTGGTTCCCGCTGTCGTGAGAGGTCTGTCCCGCTGTCGTGAGAGGTCTGTCCCGCTGTCGTGATGGAATTCAGGGTAAGGTTTTGGACTTCCTCCCGACACCACCAAAAT
>JBDLWH010000026.1:0-6436 GCA_039804325.1 Verrucomicrobiota bacterium | reverse complement strand
CGGTGAGTTGTTTATTTTCGGTTTCGAGGTTGCGGCTGTGGCGTGCGCGTTTGAGCAGGATTTCCACTTCGTCGAGGTTGAGCGGTTTAGTGACGAAGTGCCACGCGCCGTGGCGCATCGCCTCGACGGCAGTGTCAACCGAGCCGTAGGCGGTCATCATGATGGCCACGGGTGGGTTCGGCAGGGCCAGGGCGGCATCGAGCAAATCCATACCGGAATCGCCGCCGAGGCGCAGGTCGGTGAGCAGGAGTTCGATGGTGTCGCTTTTCAAAATTGCCAGTGCCTCGCGGGTGCCCGTGGCGGTGTAAACGTCGAACTCCTCTTCGAGCGCGCTGCGCAGGCCGTCGCGCGTCGAGCGTTCATCGTCAACGATAAGCAAAGTAGGTAGCATGGTGGAATCCGGGGGATTTGAGATTTTTGAGGGAGCCCTGAAACGTTAGATAAAGGCTTCCAGGTCGATGGTGGGTTCTGGGGCACCTAACATTCTGACGGATCGTTCGTGGCGTGGGAGGTGGATGATGACGCGGGTGCCTTGGTCTTCTTGGCTTTCGATGGCGATTTCGCCGCCGTGTTCGCGGACGATGCGCCGCACGATGAGCAGGCCGAGGCCAGAGCCGGAGGGTTTGGTGGTGAGGTAGGGTTCGAAGATGGCACCCATGTGTTCCGGGGAGATGCCGGTGCCGTTGTCTTCGATGGAAATCACGGTTTGGTAATCGTTGAACTCAGTGCGCAGTGTGATGCGACCATTCTCGCCGGCTATCGCCTGATACGCGTTGCGGATCAAGTTGTAGAATACTTGTTGGAATTGGCCGGGATCCAAGGTGGCGAGTGGCAGGCCCTCGGCGAGATCCATTTCGACGGAGATTTTGCGCGACTCGAGCTCTGGTTCTAACAACCGAAAAGTTTCGTGGATGAGTGAGTGGAGATCCTGGCGTTCGCGCTGAGGCACGCTGGGACGCACCGCGTGGAGAAATTGCTTGAGAATCGTGTCGAGGCGTTGGATCTCGGCGCGGGCGGTGGCGAGGTTTTCCTCTAACGGTTTTCGGTCACCGGGTGGGAATTTCCGCAATTTTCGTGCGAGGAGTTGGAGGTGGATATCGAGGGAATTGAGGGGGTTGCCGATTTCATGGGCGACGCCAGCGGCGAGCAACGTGAGGGCATTGAGGCGCTCAGATTCCAGGGTGAGGGCCGCTTCGGCCCGGGTGCGGGTCAGGTCGCGCACGAGCATCACGTAGCCGAGCACCTCGTTCGCGTTTTCCTCGTCATTGATAGGGGCCAGATAGAAATTGAGGAACCGGTTATCCGGGTAGAACACCTCGAGATCGCGGCTCATCGTGCGGCCCGGTTTATCCAAGGTTTCCCAATCGAGCCCGCGGACTTGAGACGTGAGCGGTTCTCCGACGGCCTTTTGGGCGTCGAGCCCGAAAAACCGGCTGGCGGCATGGTTGACGAAGCCGATAACGCCCTGGGCATCGAGTAGGATGACGCCTTCCTGCAGGGCCTCGAAGACTTTTTCGAGGAATCCTTTTTCGCGGATGAGTCGAGTGACGATTTGTTGGACCTCGCCGTGTTCGACGCGGTCTAAGCGGGCGACGAGTTTTTCAAGGAAGCCGGGTTTCACGGGAGCAGTGACAAGTGGGCTGGGTTCGGTTATCAGGGGACAATGAACGCAATTCAAATCGTCCTTTGCACGTTTCCCGAGGTGGAGGTGGCGCGACAGATTGGCACAGTGCTTGTGGAAAAGCAACTCGCAGCGTGCGTGAATCTCATCCCTGGCGTCGAGTCGATCTATCGGTGGCAGGGGCGCACGGAATCCACCCCCGAAGTGCTGGCAATTTTCAAAATCACGGCGGCGGCATTCCTTGAGTTTGAGAGAGTTCTCACCGATCTGCACCCCTACGATGTGCCCGAAATCGTGGCGATCGAACCTGCCGCCGTGGCTGAAAATTACGCTCGATGGATCGCAGGGCGTTGACCCTCCCGTTCCGCCATTTTTCTATGATGGTCTATCGGGAAAGCGGCTACCCAAGAGAAGCGTCGCCTTAAAGGGTATGCTTCTCACCGTGATGGACGCGCCTGATGCATCGAGCGGCAATGGTAATCCGTTAGAATCCATGGCTGTGACGATCTGAGTGTTTGGGGGTAACGGCGGAGCGATAGAGAGGCCGCCAGGTGGCAGACTGAGAGAGCCGCCGACCGCGACGACGATCGATTGGGTTCCGCTGGCCGCGATGCTGAAATCGAGTTTCCCGAAACGAGTCGGAAGTCGCTTCACAGAGAATCCGGGGAGGCAAGAAATCCATGACCAGGGCATGCCGGAGGCGAGGACCATGGATGCCGTGGTTTCGCGATCGCTGGCGACCATGGAGGCCAGGGCCAGTAAGTATTCCGCGGCTATCCAAGTATGGGGGACGTCGCCGAGATGGCCCGGTGATCGCGGGTCGCGCCAGGTGATTTCTGGCCATTGGTTCCACGCGTGTGGCCGCTGGTCACCGAGGAAAAACTCCAACAACTCGTTGGATTCATCGCGTTTTCCGAGGCGAGTGAAGGCCCCGATGATGCGGATTTCATAGGCGGTGTAGTTATTCCACGGCATTTGTCCGCTATGTTTGCGGTGGAAGCCATCGAGGTAGGTGGCGAGCATGGCGTTGAGTGGGGCGGCGGGCAGAGCATCGGCGAAGTCGAGTTGAGCGATGGCATTCGCCGTGGCGGTGGGGTCGAAGTCGGCCCACTCGACAGAGCCCGGAATATACGTCAGGTGATGCTGGGCGATCACCTTGTCGATGGAACGAAGCAGATCGTGTTGGAAGTTTTTGGCTTCCTGTTGCCAGCGACCGGCGTCTGCGGTTAGATTCATGGCCGCGGCGAGTTCTGCGGCGGCATCCAGGCCGCGCACGCCCCAGAAATCATCCCAGTAGGAATGCACGGGGTGGGCGAGGTAGCCCTCGTGGCTAGCAGATTCTGGCAGTAACCCGAAGCACGCCTCGCGCTCACCCGTGTGATACTCCGGGCTCATACGCTCAGCGCGCAGGGCGATCAGATAATCGGCTGCGATTTTCAGGTGTGGCCAGAGTTCTTCGAGGAACGACCGGTCGCCGCCGGTGCGGAACACCTCGCGGATGCCCCAGAGAAATTGGCCGTGGCTATCGTGCTCGACGAGCCAGTCCACCCCGTCGCGGTCCACGACGCAGGGGACGAATCCATCAGGGCGCTGGAAGCGCGCATACCACGAGATAAACTCGCGCAGGGGATGAGGGATTCCGGCTTTGGTGAGGGCGGCACCCATGATGACACAATCGCGGACCCACGAGCGGGTATAGCGGCGTGGGCCGGGTTGGATGGCCGGGCCATCGCGGTTGATCAGGATATGGCCGGCCGCGGTGCGAAACGCATCGAAGGCCGCCGCTGCACATGGCGGGACGCGCCAATGGACGGCGTCTAACGTCTTGCGCCAACGAACGAGGGCCTGAGACCTCGCGTTCTGCGCGGGCATGGCAAGCACGCCGAAATAGGGAATGGTGAGCGTGACCTCTAGCAACGATTGGTCGGGGGCGAGATTCCAAACGAGGGCGCCGGATGCGAGGCCAGACGCGTCGTGGACGTGGGCATGGCGGGGCATCGCGCCGTTGGTAAAGAGAGCAAGCACGCCGCCCTCATCGAAGGGCGCGGCACCGTAGTCATGAGCGGCGGGCGTGGCGGCAATTTGTCTGTCATTGACGAGCATGCCGGTGGCGTCGCACGAGATTTCGTGGATTGGGCTGCGTCCGCCGAGATTGCGGAATGCCTGCCATGGGGGATTGACTTGAAACGGACGCGCCGCCACGACCAGGCGAGCACCGGAAAACCCAGCGCGCGCTTTCAGGCGATAAGTCACATGGAGTGCGAGTTGATCGTCGATGCCATCGACCCATGGGAGGATTTCGAGTTGCAGGCCGGTAGTTTTCCAAGTGACGGATGGCATAGGAGCGCCGCGTTTTGGCAGGGAGACGGAGGTTTTCACATTCGCCCAGGTGATGGGACGGCCGTCGATGAGAAGAAATGGCTCCAACGAAAACCCGGCTTCATCGACTTCGACGAGGCCTTCCTCGTTGATGAGGGCGCGTCGTTTCCCGTGTGGACTGCCCACGGGCGTCCAGTAGGATTGTTCGCGAAGCCAGTAACGCGGAAACCACCCGCGCGGAAAATCGGCGGCCACGCTATGAATGAATTCATTGGGAGTGCGCGAAAAGGCGTCTGGGCGCAGCGTGACGCCAAGGATTGCCGCGCAGTGCGGGGTGGCGAAGGTGAGTCGCAGGTGGCGACCCTCACTGCCGGGTGTGGAAATGTGGCTCATGGCACCAATGGCCGCGCCAGTTTGAAAAACGCGTGTCCATTCCACGCCATCGAGGGAAATTTCCACGGCATAGGCGCGTGGCGGCAGCGGCAGTGGCCACTCGATGACCAATCCCCCGAAGCGCAACGGCCGGCCGAAATCAACTGCCCACCAGGGATTTGAGTCGTGAGAATCAGCGCGCCATCCCGTGAGGCCGTCGTGCCGAAACGCGGCCTCTGGTGGAAATCCCGATTGAGCGCTCGATGAGGTGAGCGCGTGTGGCGCCACTAGCGATTGGTCGGTGAACGACGGCGAGGCAAGCTCGAGCGAGCCGCTCCCGCCTGGACCCGCCGCAATCACAAATTCCATGGCTTCGACCGACGTGGGTGCTCCGCCGCCAGCTGGCCCCCAGGCAAACGGCAGATCGCGTTCGCTGAACGAAAAATCGGACCAGTTTCGCGGCAGCGGATAATCCTGACGGAGGTGACGCCAGACATTGGCCCCACCCGGGTCGGCGACTTTGAATTCAAAATGGTTAGGTAAGCCATCACCGCGCAGGCGGAAGCCGATTTCGAATGTTTCTGGCAGGGAAAATGGTGCGACGCGTCGGATGGCGATAAACCCGCCGCCGCCATGGAAGTCGTAATCGAGACGCAGGCCGGGCCTGCCCAGATCATCGATGCTGCGTGAAAGCCGACCTTCCGCCTGGCCGGAGGCAAAAACCTGCCATGCGCATGGATCGTCAAAGAGCGCAAAAATCGGATCGGTGGACGTCATCATGATGGTGCCATCAGGCTGACAATTTATTTTCACTGACGCCAGTGTTGATTTCAGGTGCGTTGAGATGACGCGACGGGGGGGCAAAAAAATTGCCGCACCCGGTGAGAGGTGCGGCAATTTGAAAAACGAGAGAATGGATATTCTCGTGGTGATCGATCAACGCTTGGAGAACTGGAAGCGCTTACGGGCACCCGGTTGACCAGACTTTTTGCGTTCCTTCATGCGCGGGTCACGGGTTAGGAACCCGAGCGGCTTGACGATTTTGCGGTTTTCCGGGTCCACCTGGGTGAGCGAGCGCGAGATGGCATGACGGATGGCAATGGCTTGGGCGTGAGTGCCGCCGCCGCTGACGATGACCATGAGGTCGAACTTGTTCATGAGCGCCGCCGCTTGGAAGGGGGCGAGGATGGCATTTTGGAGTTCGATGGTCGGGAGGTACTCCTCGAAGGAGCGCTCGTTGATGGTGATCTGGCCGGTGCCTTCGGTCATCCAGACGCGGGCGACAGCGGTTTTGCGGCGGCCGGTGGCGCTATGAGTGGTGGTGGCGGTCATGGGAAAAATCAGATGGGAGGGGATTAGCGGACGGCGTATGCGACGGGTTGCTGGGCTTCATGCGGGTGGCTGTCACCGGCATAAACATTGAGCTTGCCGTATTGGCTGCGCCCAAGACACGTCTTGGGAAGCATCCCCCAGACGGCGCGCTCCACGAGCAAAATCGGGCGGCGCTGGCGCACAAGGCGCGGCGTTTCCACTTTCTGCCCACCCACGTAACCGGAAAACCGGGTGTAGATCTTGGAGGTTTCCTTGGTGCCTGTGAGGACCACTTGATCTGCATTGATCACCACGACAAAATCGCCGGTGTCAACGTGAGTGGTAAAAATTGGTTTGTGCTTGCCACGGAGGAGGCGTGCAGCCTCCACAGCGACTTGGCCGAGGACCTTGCCCTTGGCGTCGATCACATACCACTTGCGCTCGACTTCGTGAGGCTTGGCGGAAAACGTCTTCATGTGCTTGTATGGAAAAATGCTCCGGGCACAGGGGGTGCGCGGAGGGGGACGCAAACTAGGGAGCCGATTTCGGGGTGTCAACCGGGAAATCCATGGATTTCCGAAGGATTTTTTCGTTTCAGAAAATCCGTGAAAGCAGGCCATCCCAAGCCCTCCGCCCGCCAGCGAAGAAGCCCTCCGCAAGGTGGCTGCGAAGGGCTTTGAGAAATGAGGCGATCCGTTTTCCGAAACCAAAAGCTGCGGTGCCGACTTGGGGCTCACGCTCATGGCCGAGCCTGCTGGATTCAAACTGGCGGAGGGGGTGGGATTCGAACCCACGGAACCTTTCGGCTCTCCA